>CAZYBD010000231.1:0-4515 GCA_964645515.1 uncultured Dehalococcoidia bacterium
AACTGTTGCAAACCTGGGTCAGTCGAGTACAATCAGTAAGGATTCACCCTCACTCTGAGCATTTTCCTCAGGTATAAGGGACCTAGCGACAGGAGCAAAGCGTGGCAGTTGAAGACTCAGGCAAGGAAATGGCGGGTGCCGAATTGGTGCTGGGAAAACCTATTGAAACGCGCCGCCGGTTCTTGGCCAAGCTAGGTATTGGCGCCGTTGCTCTGGCTTTGGTAGGGGGGTCTCTGGGGTTACTAGGCCGGGGCCGTGGAGGCCGTCAGGCGACCGCAAACTCGGAGTTCCCTGGTGAGGACTCTATCTTCCACCCAGCTCACGATTCCCGCCGCACTTAAAAGTTACCAGAGGTGAGCTAAAGGTCGACTCCCGACCTTTAGCTGAGGTTCTCTATCGCCGCCCGAACTCTCTCTCCATGTGATAGGTACTAAAGTGGACCATCGTAGGTCGCCCGTGAGGACAGGTGTGAGGATTGGGAGTAGATTCGAGTTTCTCCAACAACGAGCTCATCTCCAGGTTAGTCAGCGACTTACCGGCCCTGATAGCTCCGTGACACGCAATTGACGCAGCGATCAGATCCTCTTTTTGCCGCACCATGCCTTCGAAGGCGGCAATGTCCAGAATGTCCATGAGAGACCGACCCGGATTCTCGGCGGCCAATACTACAGGCACGGCCCTTAGCAGGTAACTTCCGTCCCCAAAGGGCTCAAAGCGAAACCCGTATTCTGATAGCGATTCCGTGTTGTTGGCCAAAATTTCCGCCTGGGACGGACTCAACTCCACGTTGATTGGCTCAAGAAGTGCCTGGTACTCGGTCGTTCTCTCTTGCGACCGTTCGTTCATACTATCGAACAATATACGCTCGTGGGCGGCGTGTTGGTCCACCAAATACATCCCTCCTTGACCCTCCCCCACTATGTAGGTCATTTTGAGCTGTCCTACCACCTTCATAGGGGGCCCGGGTTGTGGCACCAACCCGCTACCCGCTGAGCCAAAGGCCACCCCGCCAGGCGCAAACCCGGACTCCCTTTCTCCGGGAAACGGGCCGCGCGAGAAAAATGACGGTCTGCCATTTAGCGGCGTTGCCGGTTCGAGGTTCCCCGGAGACGAAAGGGACTGTACTGGAGAGTCAGCTACTAACGCCGCCCGCACTGCACGCTGCACGGCGGAAAAAATGCCGCGTTCGTCATGGAAGCGCACCTCGCGCTTTGCAGGGTGTGAGTTAACGTCCACTTCGCCGTAAGGCAAGCTGACATTGAGGGCTGCCAGCGGATAGCGTTTGACTTGGAGCAGTCCTAGGTAGGCCTCTTCCAACGCAAAAGACAACATCCTGCTTTGCACCCATCGGCGGTTGACAAAAAAGGTCATGTAGGTACGATTGGCCCGGCTCAGACCGGGAAAGCTGACGAACCCGTCTACCTGATAGCCGGTCTCAGAGTTGACTCCATGCACCTCCAACATGTTTCTGGCAGCTTCTTGACCGTAGACTGCCAAAAGGGTGTCCCGGGGTTGGCCGTTACCTGGAGTCGCAAAGGAGGTGCGACCTTGATTTATCAACTGGAAACGTATAGCGGGAAAAGCCAGCGCGTAACGGCTAACCACCTCTTGAATCCTTGAGGTTTCGGCGGAAGTCGAGCGAAGGAACTTCTTTCGGACTGGCAGGTTGCCAAAGAGATCTCGGACCTCAAGGGCCGTTCCAGGCGGGCAGCCGTGGCTTCCCGCCTCCACCACTTCACCGAAACGCAGCTCCAGACGGAAACCGGCGATTGACAACGGGAGACGGGTCGTGATTACGATGGAACGAGCGACGGCAGCAATGCTAGGTAGGGCTTCGCCCCGGAACCCCAAGGTGGCGATCGAGTCAAGCTGTTCTTGAGAGTAGAGTTTACTGGTCGCATGGCGTTGGAAAGCCACGGATACCTCTTCTGCTGGAATGCCAACGCCATCATCAATTACTCGGATTTTACCGGTCCCACCGCCCTCGATTTCCACGGTGATACTACTGGCAGAGGCGTCGATGGAATTTTCCACTAACTCCTTGACGACCGAGGCCGGTCGTTCTACGACCTCTCCTGCGGCGATCAGCGTGGCCACCTCGGGGGAGAGGATCTTAATCGGCATCGCCATACCTTAGAACAGAGGCACGGTAGACCCCTTTGCCCGGAACTGCTTGTCCTCCGAAGTCCCAGTGACAACGTAGTCGTTCACGATCCGATAGATGCGTTCCATTTCTTTGTCTACGGTCCGTTTGAAGAAGTAGGGAGGCACCCAGATACCGCCGAAGGCCGCCACGACCTCCGGATAGTCGTCGATAACAAAGTCTGGCTCGAACGGGACGTTCAACTCTTCCAGCCTTTCGTGGAAGTGGTGGGTGGGCTTTTCGTAAACGCCGCTCACCCACTGACTGAGTTCGTGTGTGTTGACTACCTCCCAACGTTCCCCCCTCCCTGCCCAAATATAAATTTCGTGGTTCTCTTCTTTAAGCGCTCCGAAAGTCTCTTTGGTTTCTGGTCTAAGGCTGTTATCCAGCCCCAGGATAGTGTAATCAACATCGAAAAAAATCTTCATGGGCAAGAACCCGTGTTAACTCCTAGGCATCTGCCAATAAGGCTACAATCAGAGTGAAATCCAAAGAGATGGCCGTCACTACCCCCAAGCATACGCTGTCTGCTACACATTCCTACGCTCGCGACCGACGCTAAGCACGTCCCCACGTTGGGATCACGTCTAGCCCGCGGCTGCTATAGCCTCCTGCACCGCAGCAGGCGCACCGCCCACCATGATCTGGTCGCCTACCCTCATCATCGGCCGGCGCACCAGCTTGGGCTCTTGGAGCATCAGTCCAACTATCTCGTCCTCAGTCAATTCCTTATCCGCCAACCCCATTTGTTTTAAGCTGGGACTACGGCGTGCAAAAATCTGCTCGATACCTGCCAAAGACGCTAATTCTCGGATTTCCGCTTCGTTAAACGTTTCTTTGAAGAAGTCCCTATCCGAGACCTCCATTCCGCTTTGCAAGAGTAACTCTCTCGCTTTACGGCAACTCGATCAACGGGGCCACCAATAGAACTGAACCGGTTGGCTCATACTCTCTGCTCCTACTGAAATGGCACCACGCACAACTTAAATCCAGCCGGGGCTGCGTGCCACCGCCCATTTTATAACTTCGGCAGGGTCGGTGGAAGTGGTCTTGGGGGAACGTTTCGCTCCAGATTGGCGTTGGCGGTCAAGCCGGCTTCTGGGCTTGTTTCTGTAGCTCATAGAGGGTGTTCAGTGCCTGTAGCGGCGTGAGATTGGGAATGTCCAATTCCCGAACTTGCTCGGCCAGGGACGAAACGTCGCCAAATAACGCTATCTGTCGCGCGGGAGGAGTCTTGCCACTGCGTTTGCCAGCGGTATTGGCCCCGTTTTGGGCCTCCATTTCGGCCAGGACCTCCCAAGCCCGGTTAATCACGCCTTGGGGCAGCCCTGCTAAGCGGGCCACGTGCACTCCGTAGCTCTTATCAGCGCCTCCAGGCACAATCCGGTGGAGGAATACGACGTCGTTGCCCTCTTCTGTGACGGCGACACTGAAATTCCGCACGCCCGGCAGCACGGCGGCCAGTTGGGTCAACTCGTGGTAGTGGGTGGCGAACAGAGTCTTACAGCCAAGCCGTGAGTCGTTGTGAATATGTTCGATTACGGATCGGGCGATAGACAGTCCATCGTAGGTGCTGGTCCCTCGACCGATCTCATCCAGAATGACCAGAGAACGAGGGGTAGCCTGGTTCAAGATGGCAGCGGTTTCCACCATTTCTACCATAAACGTTGACTGCCCAGTGGCCAGGTCGTCTTGGAGGCCGACCCGTGTGAATATGCGATCCACCAGGCCAATCGATGCCTCGCTGGCGGGGACGAAGCTACCGACCTGGGCCATCAGGGTAATCAGCGCTGTCTGGCGAATGTACGTCGATTTGCCTGCCATATTTGGTCCGGTCAACACAACGACACGGGCGTCGTCATTGGCCAGGGCGACATCGTTGAGCACAAACCGGCCCGGCTCCAATACCTGTTCGACCACAGGGTGGCGGCCATCCCTGATCAAAATAGCAAGGCCGTTATTCAATCGGGGACGCACATAATT
Source organism: uncultured Dehalococcoidia bacterium (assembly GCA_964645515.1). Lineage (GTDB taxonomy): Bacteria > Chloroflexota > Dehalococcoidia > Lucifugimonadales > UBA3495 > VXOI01. The sequence continues at coordinate 4,127 of CAZYBD010000231.1, forward strand.
GTTATCCACAGCCGCTTGGGCTAAACCTGAAAATACGTCAAGCCTGGCGATGGCTCCGGCCACCCTGCCGATGGCCGGAGCCGACCCGACCAACTGGTTGCAGACCCTCTTATAAACCGCACGTTCTGCTTCTTCCAAACGTTCCCGGGCATTTAAGACCAGCGATTCGTACTCTTTTAGCTCAGGCACTATGTACCGTTCTGCGTGAGTTAGGGTCTGCCGCCTAATGTAATCCTCGGGTAACAACCCAATGTTGGCCTTGCTAACCTCAATATAGTAGCCAAAAACCTGGTTGTACCCCACTTTCAAACTGCGAACGCCGGTACGTTCCCGTTCTTTTTGTTCCAAACCGGCGATAAACTGACGGGCGTTGCTGGACGCCCCTTTCA
>CAZYBD010000232.1:0-6738 GCA_964645515.1 uncultured Dehalococcoidia bacterium
CGAACGTGCCAGCAGGCAGGTTGCGGGAGATGAACTCGTTGACCACCTCAGGCGGGTTGTTCTGCTGGAACCGGTCCCAGGAGCTACCGGGAAAGTCGATGGACCCCGGTGCAATGCTGTTCACCAAAACGTTTTCTGCCACCAAATTTAGCCCCAGGTGTTTGGAGAAAGCAATGAGACCGGCCTTCCCAACCATGTAATCGACCGAGCCACCGTACTCCCGGCCATAAATCGAAGAAATGTTAATGATCCGGCCCCAACGTTGTTGGCGCATAAGTGGCAACACTAGGGCCACAAATACGACAGCGCTGAAAAGGTTCAGTTCCAAACCGTCCCGGAACTTTTCCATCCCGGTATCTAGAAAGTCAACCTCACCTCGGCGTCCGCCCACGTTATTGACCAGGATATCGACCTGTCCCAGGTTGGCGACGGAGTCCTTATAGAAGCGGGCCACTTCTTCTTTCTTGGTTACGTCGGTCCGTCCCGCGTAGATTTGATATCCCTGGGCTGCAAACTCGCTGCGGGTCTCTTCCAATTGCTCGCCGCCTCGGGCGCAGATGGAGATCTTGCACCCTTCCCGAGCCAGAGCGCCTGCCGCCTGTTTGCCCAACCCGTGGCTCCCTCCAGTGATGATTGCTACCTTGCCTTCCAAGGCCAGGTCCATATTTGCCTCCTATCTAGAAACAATTTCAAGATGTGTTGGCTCCTGACCTTTGGGGACAGGAGGCACCCCACGTCAGTGGGATTATAGGCCTAGGACGCCCCCGATGCACCCGCCGTTCAACGAGCAGTGCCCACGGGCAAAGGGCTTCAATATCCCCGTGCTATACTAGGCCGTCCAAAATGGGACCTCATCATAAATATTACCCACCACAAGGCCCACGCACCGTGTTAACAAGATGATCAAGAGGTTTTCGGTCCTCTACGTTGGCCAGATTGATTTGGACGACGTGGGAGCCGACGGGCGAGCTCCCGACGATCGACGTTATCCCAATGACCGGCTAGTCCAGTCATTCGACCACGCCATGGCGCTGGCTAAACAGATGGACGAGTCGGGTTTCTATTGCCTATGGGCCGCCGAGCACCATTTCCAGCGGGAGGGATACGAATGCATTCCCAACCTAACACTGCTGGGCGTCCACCTAGCGGCACATACCCAGCGCCTGAAGTTTGGTGCTGCGTTCAACATTGTTCCCATGTGGCACCCACTGCGGCTGGCCGAAGACTTCTCCATGGGCGATATTTTAACCGGCGGCCGCCTGATATTCGGCATCGGCCGAGGTTACCAATCGCGGGAGGTAGAGACGTTCGGTTCGCCACTAATCAATCAAGCAGCCAACATGGAGTTGTTCGAAGAGCAGGTTGAAATCATACTGAAGGCTTTCAATCATGAGTCGTTCAGCCACCACGGAAAACACTATCGGATACCGCCAGATGTCCCATACCGTGGCTACCAGTTGCAAGACATCACCTTGGTGCCCAGGCCAGTTAACCTACCGGTGGAGATATGGCAACCGGTTACCAGCGGGCGTACCATAGAGTTCATCGCCAAGAAGGGCATCAAGGGCATGGTCGCCCTAACCGGCGAACAACTGGTGGACCAGATGCTCCGCAACTACCAGCAGGCGGCCGGCGATGCCGGACGATCCTTGGCCCTGGGCCAGGACATGGCCTTGGGTTTTGGTTTTTACCTGGCGGATAGTCAGCAGGAAGCCATGGAGCAGGTCCGGCCGTTCCATGATGAGCGCTACAAATGGTTCGCCCCTTTCGGCCTAGTCCGCTACGTCGACCCTCAGGGCCGGATGTGGGGAACTCCGGGCGCGCCTGCCAGAGCTCCGTCCGTGGAAGACGGTGTGAATCAAAAGGCCTGGATCTGCGGCCCTCCGGATCATTTCATTGACATCCTCAGGGAATTCGAGTCCAAATACCCGGGCCTAGAGGACATCGTCCTCCAGTGGCCAGAAGGCATGCCCTGGCGGGAATTAAGCAGCCAGTTGAATATCTTTTCCAAAGAGGTGCTGCCAGCATTCTCTGGCCGGTACTAGTTCAACCACCCCAGGCCCATAGGTGGACAGGGGCCTCTATTGGCTAACCCCGAACACGTTTCCCTAGCCAGGTCTGGGCCCACCGCAATCAACCGGTGGCGGGAAACAACCTTCCGCAGTCCCAACGCGGAGGTTACCCGCTACAGCCTGAGTTACCGACTGGAAGACCGGTCGGCAGGGGAAACGTTCGAACCTGAGTTCGTCTACGGCCGGCCTAGTCTGGACCTATCCGGGGCGTCTCTCAGCCGGGCCAAACTCGCCGCAGCAGACCTTTCCCTCGACGACCTGAGCAGCGCCGACCTCACCGCCTCCGACCTGCAACGGGCAGATCTTTCGGGCGCCAACCTTCAATCTTCACATCTGTGGCGGTCCAACCTAGCCTACGCCAACTTGAAAGGAGCTCGCATAGGCGGGTCTTCGCTGGGCCGCTCCAACCTGTCCAACAGTTCTATGCAACTTGCCGATATCCGCGGGGCAGACCTCTCCTTCGCCAACCTCAGATACGCTGACCTGGCGGGCGCCAACCTGGCGGGCGCGAACCTCACGGAAGCTGACATGTCTTGGGCCAACTTATCCCGCGCGAATCTGAGGGGCGCCAATCTGACCGCGTCGGTCCTAAAAATGGCCGACCTGAGTGAGGCAGCCCTTCGAGGCGCGAGGATCACCAAAGCAGAACTGGAAAGCACCGTTTTCCACCAGGCGGCACTGGGAATCACCCTCCTGGCCAACTGCGACTTGAGCCGGACCATCGGTCTGGAGTCGATGCGCCATTTCGGCCCCAGCACGGTCGCCTTGGACACAATCACCAGCTCCCGAGGACTTATCCCCGACTCGTTTCTAAGGGGTGCAGGAGTAGCGGAACCGCTGATCTTGGCTCAAAAAGCGGTGACCGGCCGGGACTACCCAACCGTGTTACTGGTCTGCTCCAAAGACGACTGCACTTTGGCCCGGCAGATCAGAGAGGCCTTGGCCTCGGCCATGGTTCCGGCCTGGATCCTGGCAACCGATGACGAGGAAGCTCTGCAATCGGGAGAAGCCACGCTGGACCAGACCGTCTACTACGACCGGTTGGTGCTCCTTTGCACCGCCGGATCCTTGGCCAATCCGCTCAGTAGTCGCTACTTTGCTGAATTGGTCCGGAACAACAGGAGGATATCCGGCAAGTCACTCATTGTGATCGCAGCCGACGGTACATTCTACGGCCGGAACGACCAGTTGGGTTCCAGTCTGAAGCGGGGTCACGTGCTAGATTTCCGGGATTGGCGCGACGACGAAGCCAATCAAGTAGTCCTGGAGATCCTGGTACGAACACTTACTGGTAATATCGAATAACTGTGGGTAGTCGCCGATATTCTACTCGAACCGGGTTTCGCTACCCAGCATCAAGCAGGCCTCCCCCCATTGGTTGGCGCTTACCAGGTTCCAATCTTCCATTAAGTCAGCTGGCTTGAGTCGAAGCCCTTCGTCGCCTCCATAGACGAGCAAAATCACTCCCTCACCCGAGTCCTCTGAAAGAGCGGCCATCGCCGGACAGGGTCCGCCTGCGTCCCAACCGGTCACTTCGCACCATTGGTCTTCGCCCATCGGGTCTGGTGCCACCACTCGGTGCACCTCACCAGGATCGGACAACAGATCGAACATGCGGTGCAAATCCAGCGGGCTATTGTTCCCCGCGGTAACTTCAACTTCAATCAACATCTCTTATCAGCTCGGTCACTGGCCGCCGACACTTAATCCATGTGAGGGCGTCTTACGTATAAGAAAGAGGAAACGGATGGATGTTAGCGAACCATTTGGATATATCTAAGTATACGTCTTATCGAATTCCGTGGGCCAAAGGACCGATCGTGTAAAATTAGACACTAAAGACCTAGCCCTTAAGCGTCTTCGAGGAAGTCAACCTTTTCGTCGATCGGCACGTCTCCTGCCTTAGGTTAAAGGAGGCACCAGCCAGATACTGATATAGCCTCCTACAGCTGCATGTCGATGCTCACGGACAACGTCCTAAGACTCTCTGGACCAACACAACGGCGTCCGCGGGCCCTCCAGGAGCACTGTCCGCTACCATCCGTTGGACAACCTCACCCTGAACCTCAACTGAGTCGTGTTTTCCTTTGTTGACACCGGTTTTTGCCCTCCGTAATATACTCACCACCTAGGTCAGTCTAGACAGGTGGGAATGCATCGTGGCTATCGGCCTCAGGACCTACCGCCCGTTGGTGGCCGGATCAAATCACATGGTGTCTGCCGGACACTATCTGGCTGCCGCCTCGGGATTCCGCATCCTAGAACAGGGGGGGAACGCTATCGACGCCGGAGTTGCTGCCGGCATCGCTATCAACGTCGTATTGCCCCAATGGACCAGTTTCGGAGGTGTTGCCCCGATCCTCATCCACGACGCAGGTCGCTGCGAGACCGTTTCCATCAGCGGACTCGGCCGCTGGTCCAAGACTGCAAGCCTGGATCACTTCATCCTAAGCCACGCCGGCGACTTGCCCGCTGGAGTGCCCCGGACCGTAACGCCAGCGGCGGCCGACGCCTGGATCACCGCCCTCAGGCTCTACGGCACAATGAGCTTCGAGCAAGTCGTCTGGCCCGCTCTGGAACTGGCTGAAAAGGGGTTCCCCATTCCGGCCAGTCTGCATTGGGCATTGGGCCGTGCCGGCGACCAACTGACTGCCGACGTATCAGGCGATACAACATGGCCCTCTACCACTGAGATATTCTTCCGAGATGGTGAGCCGCTGCGTACAGGTGACATCCTGATCCAAAGCGACCTGGCCCGTACGTTCCGACGCCTGATAGAAGTAGAGCGTGACCACGCCGAACAGGGGAGAGAAGACGCTCTCGAAGCGGCGCGCGACTTTTTCTATAAGGGCGATATGGCCCGGGAGATCGTCCGCTGGGTCCAAGAGCAGGGCGGATTTCTGACCATGGCAGACATGACCGAATTCACCGTTGGAGTGGAACCTCCGGCCGCAGGGACCTATAAAGGCATTGACCTTTACACCTGCGGAGCTTGGTGCCAGGGCCCAATCAATATTCAGATTCTGAATATTCTAGAGAACTTCGACCTTCGTAGTATTGTGCAAAACAGCTCCGATTTCATTCACACTTTATTGGAGACATTCAAGCTGGTATTTGCCGACCGAGAGGCGTATTACGGTGACCCGGATTTCGTCGACGTACCACTCGAAGGCCTATTGTCCAAGTCTTTCGCGGAAGAACGGGCGAGTGTCGTCGACCCGACCCTCGCCTGGCCGGAGATGCCCGTATGCGGAGATCCTTGGCCGCATCAGGGAATGACCTCGCCCAATCGCCGCCCGGCCCGACCGAAAGCGGCGGCAGGCAGTCTTCAGGCCGACACCAGTTATGCCTGTGTCGTTGACCGCTGGGGGAACGGATTCTCCGCCACTCCCAGCGACACTCTTTCCCACGCGCCGATAGCCCGCGGATTGGGGTTCGTAATATCCGCCAGAGGTTCTCAGACCTGGCTGGACCCTGAACACCCCTCGGCTTTGGAGCCGGGCAAACGGCCACGGCTCACTCCCAACCCAGCGTTGGCCATGCGAGACGGCAAGGTGTGGATGCCCTTCGGCACTCCCGGTGGGGACATCCAGTGCCAGTCGATGGTCCAGTTGCTACTTAACGTGGCCGAGTTCGGAATGGACGTCCAACAAGCAATAGAAGCACCACGGGTGTCGACCTGGAGTTTTCCAAATTCGTTTTGGCCTCACTCCTACAACCCAGGCTTGGTCGGAGTGGAGGGTCGGGTGGATTCCCAAGCTGTTGCCGGTCTGGTAAAACGAGGCCATAACGTAGAGGTGTGGGACGACTTCATCGCCAGAATGGGCTGCCTCTGCGCCATAGAAGTGGACCGCGCACAAGGCGGACTAAGTGGTGGCGCAGACCCTCGACGAGACGGCTACGCCATAGGCCGATAAGCGACTTCCCTCTCTAGACGCCCTCAAAATACCGTAGGATTACGGTAACGAACTACAGTCACGCCTTTACCCAGAAAGCCTGAGTGTTCGGAAGCAGGCCTTTCTTATGGCAGCCCGTCGAATGTTAGAGAGTGTTTATCTAAATATAACGAGTTATTCGCATCTTTAATTATTCAATGCACTATGCTTAGCGTTAATCCAGGCCATAGTCATTGATTGCAGAACGGACCCGACTGCCGCTTCTGGGCCGCTGGCAACTATAGCCACCTCACCGACCACCGCGTACCTGCTACCTAACCGTTAGCCACGGCAAGGCCTGGACCGGCCGTCGCTGGCGTGCCGACTGCAACCGGGCCTCCAGAGGCAGCCAAATTGCGGGATGAGGTGGCGGCAGCCTCAAACGTTCACTCAGCTGTACGGCCGCCGTCTATTACCAGCTCTGCCCCAGTGACGAACGAGGATTCGTCCGAGGCCAGGAAAAGCACCCCATTGGCGACGTCCTCTGAGTGGCCTAGACGGCCTAAGGGAATCCGACGGATACGGTCCTGCCGGTACTCTTCTTTGGCCAACATGTCCGCCGTCATGGGGGTATCAATGGTCCCTGGGTGCACCGAATTGACCCGGATGCCGTCCTTGGCATACTGGACAGCGGTAGATTTGGTAAACAGGCGCACTGCACCCTTGGATGCGGTGTAGGCCGTGGAGTTATGGTCTCCGACCAAGCCGGCCACCGACGACATATTGATGAT
>CAZYBD010000233.1:0-8860 GCA_964645515.1 uncultured Dehalococcoidia bacterium
TCCGGCGGATAACCGGTGATCGCCAGTTCCGGGAAAGCCACCAAGTCGGCTTCCGCCCGGCGAGCGTCGTCCAGGTACTTCAAAATCTTAGCGGTGTTGCCCTGGATGTTGCCAACCGTGAGGTTTATCTGGGCCAGGGCCAGACGAAATTTCCTTGGCATTCTTGTCACTGGAGTCCGAAAGAAGGGTCCTTGACTGATGTCCTTAAAACTTGAGTATACAGAGTGCCATCCACCGGAGCCAAGACCGGCCAGCGTCGGTTGTCCCTCGACTAGGACCGGGATCGGCTGTCGGCTGTCCGGTGAATGGTACACTATTGCCGCCTTACGGGGGTCGTTCTTCGAAATCATGCATGTGTCTATCGATCTGTTGAAGGGTTACCGGTGTTAGTCCGTCTAGGTGCCTCCCAGCACTCAGGCGTTGTAAGCAGCACTGGTGAACGGAGAGTTCCATTTTGCCCGGCGGTTGCTCCGTGAGAGTTACTGCCTGGCGGGCGCGCCTGGCCCAACGGCTTCCCTTCTACTACGGCTGGATTATTTGGTCCGTGGCTTCCCTTCCCGGCATCGGCGCCCGGTCGGTCATGTCGGTGTCTACCCTCTCGGTATTCGTTATTCCCATGACCGATGAGTTTGGCTGGTCTCGAGGACTATTCTCTGGGGCGGTCAGCCTAGGCGCTTTGTGCGGGCTGATAATATCTCCGTTTGCCGGCCGGTTGGTGGATCGGTACGGTTCCGGCGTTATCGTCGCTGGTAGCTCTGCCATGGTGGGGGCCTGCGCGGTGGCTATGGCCGTAGTATCCCACTCGGCGGCCCTTTACGCCGCGTACGTGCCGGGCCGGGCAGCGTTCTCCAGCCCCCTGGAGTTGGGGACTTCGACGGCGGTCAGCAACTGGTTCATTCGCAGGCGGCCAATGGCACTGGCATGGTTGGGAGTTGTTCAGAGCTCCGGGCTGGTCGTGGTGCCGTTGGTTGCGGCGGCCTTGATTAGTGGGTGGGGATGGCGGACTGCCTGGGTATCGCTGGGTGTCTTCACCCTGCCCACCGGTGTGCTCCCGGCACTGCTGGTGATGGCCCGGCGCCCGGAGGACGTGGGTCTGAAAGCCGATCCCGCAGGCGATGAGACGGAGGCTGAATTCTCTAGTGGCGGACGGGTTGGCGGTCGCTCTGGCGCCAGGATATGGCCCGAGGTAAATTTCACTGTTGAGGAGGCATTGGCTACCAAGGCGTTTTGGCTGCTCGCATTATTTTCGGTGACCGGGTTCATCGTGCAGGCGGGAATCAGCCTGCATCAGGTCCCCCATTACATCGGCCAGGGCGTCCCGGTCCACCTAGCGGCGGTGACCGCCAGTATATTCGCTTTGGGACAAATCCCAGGTGGACTATTCTGGTCTTCGTTGAGCCGGCAGATCCCGGTGCGGATACTCCTGGCCCTATCGGGATTGACCGTGGCGCTGGGGGCTTTCGGTACAAGTCTCAGCAGCACGATCTCGTGGGGAATCCCAGCGGCGTTTACTCTGGGATTCGGAGTCGGGGGACTGCATACGCTGTTGCGCCTGGCCTGGGCTGACTACTACGGACGACAGCATCTGGGTAGTATTCGCGGTCTAACGTTGCCAGCCCAAATCGGTGGCCAGGCCATCGGTCCGGTAGTAGCCGGATTTTTGTTCGATGCCACCGGCGACTATAGGACGCCGTTTATAATATTTGGAGCGGCAGTTTCGATGGGCGCACTGTTGGTGCTAAGCGCTGTCCCGCCGGATAGCAAGTCACAGACGGAAGCACCCTCGGCGGCTGCCGGCAAATAGCTCAGGGCCGGACGGCTGTCTTCCGGCTGGTCACCGCAAACATGGGATCGCCTGGCGGACTGTCCTTGGGGGTTAGGAGTGCCCCTTGGATGTCGCCGAAGTTTCCGGCGGCTTCCATGTAGGTGCCGACCAAATCGACCCTCCCGCGGTCATTGGAGGCCCGCCAAATGCGGACAGCCTTGGTGGGGAACATCCGGTTTGAGAATGTGACGATGAAAACCCCTCCGGGCTTGAGAATGCGGTTCACCTGTTTAAAAGTTTCTACCGGCTGAGTCAGGTATTGGGCTGAGACCGTGATCAAGACCGCATCGAACTCGCTGTCCGTGAACGGGAGTTCCGGGTTATCGTTCACATTATGGACTACAATCCGGTCCAGGTCCGGGTTGTCGTCCATTTCTTCCTGGTTCAAGCCCAGACCGACCAGGCACTGCTTGCGGTGGCCTTTCGGCCAGTGGGAGCGCCAGCTGCTCATCAAGTCCAATACCACCGAGTCTTCGGGTATGAGTTCGCGGAACAATCGGCCCGCTGCGGCGATGGCGCCGTCGTCGATATGTACCACTTTCCTCGGCAAGACGTAGAAGTTTCGGTCGTCTTCTTCGTCCTCTCGCTGGAAATATGCGGGGGGGAACTCAAGCACAATCGGATCCTCCTGACACCTGGCCTGGCTCGGGCTAGCCGTGCTGGACGACGGGCGAATTGTAACATGTCTGATTGGAGCAACTGGTGTGTGGTGTTGCTCAGGGATACAATTCTCCGAACACTTCGCCGACAGCAATACGAGCTATGATGCCGGTGAAATTTTGGGAAGCGCGAATCTTAGATATTAGATAGTAGAGGAAGAGACGAATGTCCACCAGTAAAGCGGACGATTTTGTGGAGCAAACGGCGCAGGACCGGGGCTACACTCTGGAAGTTCATCGCATCATGGCTGAGGCCGACCTGGAGTGGTCTAGAGAGTACAATAAATTCATCGAAGCTACCTATACCGGCCAGCGCACCCTAGACCGCAAGACCAAGGAGATGCTCCAGGTGGTGGTCGAAGCTGCGCTACGGGCAGACGTGGAACAGATCCAGGCCCACGTCCGGGTCGCGCTTCAGGAAGGCGCAACCCCAAGAGAACTACTAGAAGCGCTCCAGGCGGTGGTAATGCCCATGGGCGGCCTGGCCTTCCGGCGCGGCGTGCAAGCCTGGGCCGCCGAGACCGGCAAGAGCGTCAGTTAGGTTGAACTACTGGGCTTTCCGCCTCTCCGTCATTCCGATAAAGAGCGGAATTCACCGTGCAGGTGGCCTATAGAATCCTCCACGCCTCCTTTGCGAAGGGTGGTTACCCGGTGAAAGAGGGTTTTACGACGAATGGGGGCAGCTATTTGTGCCATTTCACATGGTTAGTGAGTGTGCCTATTTGCGAGATTTCGACTTCGCATACGTCGCCGTCTTTCATGTTTTCAGTGGCCCCTTCAGTGCCCATCCAGAGAACATCCCCCGGGACGAGGGTCAGATATTTGCTCATCTGGCTAATGTAGGTGCGGACTCCGAAAAGAGCAGTGGCAACGTCGTACTCCCCGACTATCCGGCCGCTAAGGCGGATTGTCACATGGAGTTCGTCGGGATTTAGGCCGGTAACGATCCATGGCCCCATGGGCTTGAAGGTGTCGGAATTCTTGGCCCGCCACATCGTCCGGTCGTTTCGTTGCCAGGTCCGCTCGCTTACATCGTTGCCTATGGTGTACCCGAACACGTAGTCTAAAGCTTTGGCCTCGCTTACGTTACGGCACTTCTTTCCTATCACGGCCACCAACTCGCCTTCGTACTGAAGCTCTTCGGTGGCGTCGGCCGGGACAATGATGTCGTGCCCGTCGGGAACCAAGGCGTTGGCCGCCCGGTAGCCGACGTCGGCTTTCTTGGGCAAGTCTGGTTCCTGGCCTCGCATTTGAGCCGCCCATGTGACGTGCTCCGGGTAGTTGATTCCCGCGGCGTAGAAGGTCGGAGGGATTACTGGCACCTCCAGTTGTACATCGCTCCGGCTATGGGTCCTGGATGTTGGGGCGTAGCTGCCAAACGGACTGCCCGATACCTCCGTAACCGTGTTGCCTTCGATAATTCCGAAAGACGTGGCGCCTCCGGCAGTGAATCTGCACCATTTCATCAGTCGACCCCTCATAGTTGGGATGGAGATGTGGACCGCAGTGGTGAGCTATCGCGTGAAAAGGCCAATTCTGGCACTGGTGATGGCGGTGGTCAAGCGACATCACCGGCGGGTTAGGTCTTGGACGGTATTACAATCTAGTCCGAAAACGTAGTGGACGAGATGTGTAGCGAAATGGGACTAGCAGGTAAGATGGTCCTCATCGCAGGCGACGGTCTAAATGCCATGGGCAGCCGGCTCATCGGCTAGGAGAGTGATCCAGCCCCGGCGGCCAATTGGTCCCAGACCATGGCCGCCGCGCCGGCCAGACCCACGGAGTCGCCCAACCGGGACGGCACCAACTGAAACTCCTTGTGCAACTCGCTCATGGCTCGGTTCCGGACGCCCTGGTGAATCTTCGATATTAGCCCTGATTCCACCAGGCCTACTGTTACGCCTCCGCCCAGGACTATCATGTCTGGGTTTACCAAGTGGATCACGTTATTGAGCCCTACGGTCAGGGCACCGACCGCTTGCTGGACGACCTGTTCGGCCAGAGGGTCTCCCTTTGAAGCAGCGTCGAATACGGTCTGGGAGGTAATTTCAGAGACCTCGCCTTTGGAAAGCACTGGCCCGGAGAACCGCCCCTCCTCCAGCCACTTTTGGGCGATCTTGGCAATGGCGGTGCCCGATGCCAGAGCTTCTAAACAGCCCGTGTTGCCGCACTGACAAAGTGTAGCCGAGTCGCTGGGGTCGACCGTTGTGTGCCCTACCTCTCCCGCCAGCCCGGTGGCACCCAAAAACGCTGAACCTCGGTCTACCAAGCCGCCTCCGATGCCGGTGCTGACTGTCATGTAAAAAAGCGTCTTCACTGACCGGCCCTGACCGGCCCCGAAGTGGAACTCGCCGAGGGCTGCCAAGGTTGCGTCATTGCCAGCCCACACCGGGCAACTGAACCTATCTTTCCAGAGCGAACTCAACGAGACCCCGTCAAGGACCATCAGGTTGGGCGGTTGGTAGAGCCTGCCGGTTGTCGCCTCCACAGGGCCTGCCACCGCTATCCCGATTCCGGCCACGCCCCTGTCGGTTTCGGCGATGGCGGAATGAAGCAGATCCCTGGCCATATCGAGGTATTGGTTCTTGTTTCCGCCCGGTGTAGTACGTTGGCGGGACTGCCACAAAAACTCGCCTTGGCGGTTAACCACCGCGGTACGCAACCAAGTCCCGCCCCAGTCCATTGCTATCGCCACTTGTTGGTTGGCCATTTTTTCGTTCCTAGGCTAGAGCGTGCCCGAACAGCCCTTCGTCGAGTTCAGGCCGAACCGAAAGTCCGAGACGCTGTTCTTGGCGGACTTGCCTGACCATACTGAGATGTGTATTAGTTGCTGGTTAGTAATTCGTCCAGAGTGTTGCGAAGTAGATCAACGTTCAGAGGGCCGACGTATTTTTTTGTGATTGCGCCGTTGCGGTTTATGAAATACTTTTCCGGGATTCCTCGGACGCCGTAGTCGATGGCGATGACTCCAGCGGCGTCGAAACCGTTTGGATAGGACTGCCCCTCTTGTTGTAGGTAGATCTCGGCATCCCCCAGATGATCCCATATGTCGATACCAACGAATTCCACGCCGCGGTCGCGGTATTCTTCATAAACTTGGGTCAAGATTGGTGCTTCCTGGCGGCAGGGAGGGCACCACGAGGCCCAGAAATCCACCATCACCACCTGCCCCTGCAGGTCTGTAAGCTTCAGTTGGCCGTCTGGTATCAACTGCAGGTCAAAATCCTTCGCCAGTTCTTGACCGACCTCAACCTGGCCGAACTCAGCGTTCACCGCCAACCCGCCCGGATTGGTACCGGACCGCTCCGAGGCCCATGCCAGTATGGCGAAGAGGGCTAGGGCCGGTACCCCTGCTCCTATGATCAGCCAGGTCCGTTTGCTGAACCGGAGGCGCATCAGCCTTCGGCCGACTCTGTTGAGTCTTGAGTTGTTCATGATCCTGCCGTCTTCTCCTGCTCACCGGTCTGCCCTAGAGCCTCGGTGATCAGATATTGACGCTGTTGTTGGTATTCGTCTCGCGGCAGCTGGCCTTGCTGGTACTGGTCGTCCAAACGGGCTACGGCTTGCACTAAAGAGGCCCTTGCCGTCGACTCCGACCCTCTCTGACTCACTACTTGGTGCGGCACAGCCGGCCGGTTGCGCTGAATGAGGCCCCAGACGAGTAGTGAGGCCAGCGTGGCCCCTACTGCACTTGGTATGGCGATCTGCCAATACATCACATCGGTAACCGAGTTGCCGAAGCGAGTCCACACCCCAGGTTCCGGCAGGCCGGTAATTACCAGCTCGATCCCCAGCCCCGGCGGGATGTCGAGGCCTTCCCAGGTTCGGTAGCTGGTCCCTTGTATGTTCACCGGAGGGACGGCGGTCAGCCCGGGGACCGAGACGCCGGTCATGCGGTCGGGTACTAGGACCTGGAAAACGGAGGCGCCTTGTACCAGGCTTTGGCGATACGAAAGGCTGCTCTCATCGTATGGGAATGAATAGTTGAATACCACGCTGTGTTCGCCGGGTGGCACCGGGGAGGTCAACGCGAATCCGGTCGGAATGGCGATAATGTCGCCTCCCCGTAGGGTAGACTCCACATTCAGGTCCGACGCCTCGGGCGGTAGTGCGAACCGCAGGAAGCTAATCCGAGCCTGGTTGGTCAGATCAGGTTGAAGGGTCCGGTCCGAAAGGTTGGAGACCTCCGCGAACTCAAAGGCGGTTACCACCCGGTCTTTATCGTCAACAGCCGCCAGTACCATGACATGACGCCCAACAGAGATCACAGTAGCGTCCCGGGTGGGTTCAAACACGGTAAGAGTAATTTCTTGTTCCAGTTCGGTGGTTGTCAGAGTGGTGCCGTAGAATACGCCACCGTAATCGACGCTCAAGGTGTAGCTTCCGCCCTCTATCATTTCAACATCAGCAAATTCGAACAAGCCGCCTTGACCGGGAGCGGTCTGTCCCGTCTCGGTCAACGCTCCGTCCGGCCCGGTAACTAGCATTAGAACAGCGAGATTACCGGGCACCTGGACTCCAGGAGTTCCGTTTACGATCCTGCCCCGGATTGAAACGACGTCATTGTTGCTTTGGGCTATGCTGCGTTCGGGAGCACTGACCAGTACGAAGAAAATGACCGCTGCTGCCAGCACCGACACCCAGAGCCGGATCACCTGCTCTCGTCCGCCGGCGGATTGGCGTGATCGGCCGCGCGTTGAAGAAAGAGGTCTGCGCCGCAGTGGAGGCACGTGCGGGATTCCGTCGGGACCGGTGCGCTACAGTCCTGGCAGAATGGAGCCACGGGCAGCTTGCCCTGAATTACCGAGCGGGCCTCCATTATTTCCCCCTCCAGGAGCCACAACGGACCGCCTTGGCCGTTCTCTATTTGCTCTTTCAATGTCGTGGCTGCCTGCAATCGATATGCCTGGAACTGCTCTTGGAACTGCTGTTCCGGGAGGTTGCCTAGTTGGTGCTCCAGTTCAAGTGTGTAGATAGACTCGTAAATCGAATCGATGCTCGGTCCTTCTCCCTGTGTTTGACTCGTTGTGGACTGAAGCGTCGCAAAAGCGGATTCGTGTGCTGGTCCGTCGTACCATCGCCCTCTGAAAAAGGAATAGCAGACCATTACCAGGCTGAAAACAGCCAAGGCTGCACCAAAGATGATGGCAACTATAGTTTCTCCGTCCATGAGACCACTTTATGAGCCCAGTTTACCAGGCCCGGTTTAATTTCAACTCCAACGCTCTGGCGCCAGAATAGTGCGTCAGGTCGCCGACGTTCCAGCGCTGGCTGGGACCGTTGCTGACGAAGTTGTGGGAGCTGGCACCAGGCTCGGTTGAGGCCAAAGGGCCACAACAGTCCCCAGCAGCATCACCGGTCCCGCTACCCACATCCACCACATCAGAGGGTTGACCAGAATGCGGAAGCCGACGCTTCCGTCTGGAAGGTTCTCGCTGGGAACGACGTACAGGTCCTCCACCGGCGTGGATCGGATGGCCGCCCTAGTTGATGCCATATTGAAGCTGGGATAGAAGGCCCGACTGGGGAAAACCGTATCTAGCAGCTTTCCGTCGCGGTAAACTTCCACCGTTGACTCAAACTCAACACGGTTTCCTTTGGGGGTCTCCACGGTACCAACATAAACTACCTCGTAGTCTTCTATTGCGATTTTTTCTCCAGGTGACAGCACCACGTCTTGCTGGGTGTTGAAGAACGAGGTGCCCACGATGCCCAATGTGACCATGATCACCGACAGATGGACGATATAGCCGCCGTAACGAGGGCGGTTGGCCCAGATCAGGTGGGCGAAAGCCGAGACGTAGTTCTCACCTGCACTTCGGTTACGCGAACGCGTTCCTCGGTACCATTCCATCAATATACCGGCGAAAATAAAAGACGAAAGCCCAAACCCTATCAGGGCGTAGTCCTTGCGCAGACCCAAAATGGCTAATATCAATACCGTAAAGAGTCCGACGGTAACCGGCGCGACTAACGCCCGGCGTAGGCTGGTCAGGTTGGCTCGACGCCACGGAAGTAGCGGACCCACACCCATCAAGAAGATCAGTCCCAGCATCAACGGACCGTTTACCTGATCATAGAAAGGCCGCGCCACTGTTATTTCTTCGTCGTTGGCGAGCCGGGAAATTAGTGGGTAGACTGTTCCCCACAACGTGACGAAGGCGATGGCAAGCAGGAGCAGGTTGTTGACTAGGAAGGCTGCTTCCCTGGAAAGCATGGAGTCCAGGTTCTGGGCGCTTTTCAGCAACGAGCAACGCCAATCGAAGAGTCTGCTCTTCCTGACCCTGTTCTGCTGATTGAAGTGCCTGGTTCAATTGGTTGAGTGTTTCATCCACTCGATTTGCGAGTTCTGCTTGCGCCGCTGCAAACTCGGCGC
>CAZYBD010000234.1:0-5955 GCA_964645515.1 uncultured Dehalococcoidia bacterium
GCCTGAAACGACGAAGTGGCCAACGGTCCGTTGCCTACCGCCTGGCACAGGATGCCGGAGACTGGATCCTTGCTTCCGAACTCCATGTAGATGTCACCTTGAAACCTGGATAGACCCTCGTAGAACCGGCCCCCCCACGCGGTCGTAAGCTGAAAGAAGGAGAGTCCGTTTGACCTCTGGGTAGCGGAATGCCACGGTACCAACGGCCGATCCCCCAGAGGGGAACTCGTACAAGTAAACGTCCGGCGAAGCTGTGGAACAGTGTTGCGGACTCTGCTTTGGTGACCATTCTACAACAAGGCACAGGCTCTCTATCAACAGGTTGTTCTAGCTGGCGCCTTCGAATGAGTATGGCTCTCGCTCCAACTTGACCTTGAAATCCGGCGGCGGCGCATTGTAGGTAACGAACGTACAGTACCCGGCTCTCGAAGTTGTGTCCCAATGCTTGCCAACGCCCGTGGCGCCCGTCTTTCAGTTCCCCAGAGCCGGGGAGTTGACCAACAAAACCTCAGAGTCAGTTGGGTACGCCGAGATCAGGATCTCGTACGTCGCGCGACCTCTGTAGGGCTTTTCGATTTCCCGGTGTAGGGTGTGGTATCCACCGTGGGCGGTGACAAATCAAGAAAGGCGAGGTTTAAGGCAGAGCCGCCACCGCTTTGATCTCGACCAAAAACTCTTCACGTACCAGGCCGTTTACCACCAGCAACGTGTTGGGCGGGAAGTCGCCCTCCGGGTATAGCGATGGATATATCTGGTTCCGGCCTTCGATGAATTTCTGGATCGAGTCCCGGCCCACCACATAAGTGGTGAACTCCACCACATTATTGAAGGTGGCCCCTGCGGCAGCCAATATTTGGCCGATGTTGGTGTAGACTTGCTTGGTCTGCGTGGCCGCGTCCTCCGGTCCGACTAGGGTGCCCTCAGCGTTCATCGCCACCTGTCCGGCCACATAGATCAAATGTCCTGGATTGACCGCCATTCCCAATGAGTAGGCACCGATCGGTCTGGGTGCCTGATCGCTTGTGATGGTTGTTCTTTGTAGTTGCGCCATCAATCACCTTCTTCACTGTTGACTAAATTCCCCAACGCTCAGCAATTATAGGGTGCGCCCTCTGTTATTTGGCAGGTGGCTCTGATCCGACTTGGCGATCGGACCGGTCTTGCGCTCGTACGTTCGGCCTTTCCACTCTCCCCCGCAGCGCTGCCAGTGACGACGGGCAGAGTCCAAGGTCATTAACGTGTAGAGCAAGGCGGCGAACGGCAGTAAGAGTGAAAAAAGTCTTGACGTCCGGTACCACTGCAGCATCGGCAGGTAGCTGAAAAACATTATACTCAAAGCCGCCAGTCCTAGGAGCAAAAGCGCGAGGGACAAGTTGTACTCTCCGGTCGACCACAACGCTAATAGCCCACCGGTTAACCCAGCAGGTGGCACGATATACACCAGCGTCATGCCTGCCACAGTCCCGAGGAGCATCGCTGGGGAATAACGCAGTTGGGTGTAGGCAGTGCGGGCGACCATACCCCAGAGGGGCCACAGACCGCTGTATGGGCGCACACTCATTACGTCGTGGCTTAGTCCCAAACAGATCTTGGTGTCCCGGCGTCGGCCTTTGATCAAACTGGCCAGTGCACAGTCGTCGATTATGGAGTCAGCGATGTTTGCAAGTCCACTGGCCAGCTCCAAGGACTTGCGGTGGACCAGCATACAGCCACCGGCCGCCGCAGCAGTCGGATTGTGCGAGTCGTTTACCCAACGGAAGGGGAATAGCTTGGCGAAGAAGTAGATGAAAGCAGGCACAAGCAATCGCTCCCAGAACCCACGGCAGTGTAGCTGGGCGGCCAACGATACTAAGGGTGCGTTGTCAGACTCGGCTTTTAGGACCAGAGCCTGCAAGATCTGCGGGTGGTGGGCGATATCGGCGTCGGTGAACCATAGATAGTCTGGACGATGGCGGCCGGCCGCGCGGACTCCTTGCTCCATGGCCCATACCTTTCCCGCCCAACCGCTGGGTAGAGGGCTACCGTCGATCACTTTCAACATGCCTGGCGACCCGCTGCGTTCCGCTAATCTGTGGGCAACCGACGCTGTACTGTCGCTGCTCTGGTCGTCAACCAGATAGACTCGGAGTTGGCCATGGTACTCCTGAGTCAGAAGGGTGGGCAGGGTTTTTGCTAGAACCGCGGCTTCGTCCCTTGCCGGGACTATAGTGCTCACCGACGGCCATTTCCGGCTTTGTTTAGTTACGTGGGTTGCCAAACTAATGCTGGTCCTCCAATAGAAGCCTCTGGCTAGTAGCAGGTACAGCCAGGACAAAAGAGATGCAGAGGCAACACCGGCGAAAACAAGTAATAGCAGTGACATATCGGTACGGTATTATAGCAATCGATGGCCCAATCGCAGTGACAATCGACACTGTGGAGAGCCCGTTCAGGAGTGCTATACATCCCTGCGATGTTATCAAGCCACACTAGACCCTAGGTAAGTGTCGGCGTTGTTGGATGGTCGGGTATTCCTGGCGCAGCGGCTGGGCGACCTAGGACGTAGTACCTGAGGCTCGCCCGGCGGTCATCTTGAAGCAGTGGAGTCGCCGGAAGACTGCACCAAACGTGAAGCGTTGGAGGAGCTGGGGGTTGTGGTAGGGGAGTCGCGCTATCTGTGCCTCAGTAACATAACCGGCTCCGGTAAACACTACGTCGACGTTGAGTTATTAGGGGACATTGGAGACCAAGAACCCGTCCTAACGGAGCCCAGGGCCTTCTCGCAGTCGGGTTGGTTCCCGTCGGACAATCCTCTTGAACCTCTATTCCAAGCCATGCGGTACGCCCTTGACAGTCTCAAAACAGGCCGCCATTTCTATCCTGAGGTTTAGTGGCTAGCCGTCAGCCGTGTGCGGAAAACTAAACTTGAGTCGAACGTGTGTGTCGGAAATTCCGGCCTTCAGAGGAGTGGTTAGGATGGCAACCGTGGAATGCTCTCTGGATTGGTGACGGCGGGGTGAAATCTGATAGCTGAACGCTGACGACTAATCGATACCCTCCCCACTAAACATAAAACATGCCTAACTGGCTCCAAATTCGAAGCTAGTTAGCTGTAATTCTGATATAATCTATATGATTCGTCCAGAAAAGGCACTAACCCCTGTTGTGTCATTTTGGGCGCCCTCGGCCCAGGCTCTGAGGCCTATCTCGATTGGTGGATTAATACATGACTCAGACCTCGACAGCAGAATATACAGCCAAAGATATCCAGGTACTAGAAGGTCTTGAAGCCGTCCGCGTCCGTCCTGGCATGTATATCGGCAGTACCGACCAACGCGGTCTCCATCACTTAATCTACGAAGTCTTGGACAACGCAGTAGACGAGGCAATGGCTGGCTATTGCTCCCGAGTGGAAATGAGCCTGGAAGCGGATGGCACCATTACTGTGTCCGATGACGGAAGGGGAATTCCGGTGGACAAACACCAGTCCACCGGTAAGAGCGCGCTGGAGA
Source organism: uncultured Dehalococcoidia bacterium (assembly GCA_964645515.1). GTDB lineage: Bacteria > Chloroflexota > Dehalococcoidia > Lucifugimonadales > UBA3495 > VXOI01. The sequence goes on from CAZYBD010000234.1 coordinate 3,492, forward strand.
CCGTAATGACCACGCTCCACGCAGGAGGAAAGTTCGGCGGCGGCGCTTACAAGGTTACCGGTGGTCTCCACGGAGTGGGCGGCTCCGTCGTGAACGGGCTATCGAAATACCTACGGGCGGAGGTCCGCAGGCAAGGCTGGCTTTATTATCAGGAATATGCCCAGGGTATACCCACTACCCAGTTAGTCAAGGAAGAAAAGACTAAATCTCACGGCACGAAGATATCTTTCCGGCCGGACCCGGCTATCTTCCCTGAAATCGACTACGATTTCGATGTATTAACCGCCCATTTCAAGGAGATCGCTTACCTTAACAAAGCCTTGGAGATCTCTTTTATCAGCCATTGGCATGAGGAGAAGCGCCACGGCGACATCGAGCGCACCTACTTTTTCGATGGCGGGATTGCCAATTTGGTGCGGAATGTTAACCGCAACCGTCGCGTGATGCAAACACTTCCGTTCTACTTCGAAAAGACGGTGGATGACACGGCAGTCGAAGTGGCTGTCCAATATAACGATACCTTCTCTGAAACGGTGTATTCCTTCGCCAACTGTATCAATACCGAAGAAGGCGGTAGCCATATGACCGGCTTCCGCTCGGCGTTGACTCGGGTTATTAACGACTTTGCTCGCAAGCAGGGTTACATTAAGGATAATGAAGCAAACCTGATCGGCGATGATGTCAGGGAGGGTCTGGCGGCGGTGATTAGCGGCAAGCTAACCGACCCCCAATTCGAAGGGCAGACCAAGACCAAATTGGGGAATGCCGAAGTCCGCGGAATCGTGGATTCGGTGGTCAGTGAAGGCCTTGGCCGATATTTGGAGGAGTTCCCCACCGATAGCAAGCGGGTGGTGGAGAAGTGTCTGACATCTCAAAGGGCCCGGGAAGCGGCAAAACGGGCGCGGGAACTGGTAATCCGGAAGAACGCGCTGGACGGCTCCTCCCTTCCTGGGAAGCTGGCCGACTGCGCTGAGCGCGATCCCTCCAAGTCGGAGCTTTACATTGTGGAGGGTGAGTCCGCTGGAGGTTCCGCCAAGATGGGCCGCGACCGGCATTTCCAAGCCATCCTGCCACTCAAAGGCAAGATTCTGAACGTGGAACGAGTGCTGCAGCAGCCGGATAAAATTTTGGGCCATGAAGAAATTCGGGCCATGGTGGCCGCGATCGGCGCCGGGGAAGGCGAGGACTTCGACCCGGACAAGGTCCGGTACCACAAAATCATTATTATGACGGACGCTGATGTGGACGGTTCTCACATACGGACGTTGATCCTCACCTTCCTGTACCGGCGGATGCTACCGCTGATCGAGAATGAGTACCTCTATATCGCCCAGCCGCCACTGTACCGTATCCAGGTCGGCCGCAAGGTGGAGTACGCCTATTCAGAAGAGCAAAAAGACGAGATGCTGGTCCAAAACGGATCCCAGCGTAACGCTCACATACAACGATACAAGGGTCTGGGTGAGATGAACCCCGATCAACTCTGGGAAACTACCATGAACCCTGATACTCGTCACATGTTGGAAGTTAAAGTGGAAAATGCGGTGGAAGTGGACGACGTTTTCACGACGCTAATGGGCGAATTGGTGGCGCCCCGCAAGAGCTTCATACAAGCCCACGCGCGCAGCGTCAAGAACTTAGACGTTTAAACCGCAGGTTGCAAGCGTCTGGTAAAGACTTCCAGGAGTTCGCCCTTTGGAATCTGGAGGCAGTTAGTTTATAATTCCCGTAGTACACAAGTCAGTATGTGTTCAATTTCCATTATCCGCTTAGGAGAGATACGTTGCCAGCGAAAAAGGCCGGCCGCCAATCAGTAAAGAAAGGTCAGCGCAACCGGAGCGCCAGGACAGAGACTAGGACCATAATTGGGCGCGCCTTGAGCTCCATAGAAACGGACGAACCGGCCGAGGCCCAAGCTGCGGTAACTCATGCCATGAGTGTCATGGACCGGGCGGTTCAAAAAGGGATCCTGCACAAAAACAACGTCGCCAGGCGCAAGTCGCGCATGGCGGTCCGGCTGAACCGGGCCGCCCAGGGCGATTAAACCCAACAACCTGCGTCCGGCCCTAAAGAATACGAAACCCGCCCAGATGCAATGGGGCGGGTTTTTGATTTGATGGATTCGCTAATTTCCTTAACAACAAGTCTCTCCGCCTTATCCAAAGGAGGATTGAGAATGGGGTTGTGTCCGGATCAGACCTGAAAGGAAGCATCCACCACCGAGGTTACCCAATACGAATGGGCATCGACACGAACAACGGTCCAATCTTAGAGTGACATAACCTAGTTGACAGCCCCTATGGCCTTTGCTAGCCTAAGTTTCCGAACATAAGTTTTAACCATAGGTTGATATGGTAACGAAAAAGAAGATGCCGGTCCGGCGACATCGGATCCTTGAGTTTATTCAAGGATTTATCTCGGACAATGGGATTCCTCCCACGGTCAGGGACATTCAAAAGGCCTG
>CAZYBD010000235.1:0-7491 GCA_964645515.1 uncultured Dehalococcoidia bacterium
CCTGCAACTGATAATGGCAAAGGGCAAAGTCTTTGAGCAAAGACAGCACGGACGGTAGAACGATTTTCATTCTTTGTATCATGCCCAAGGCCTTGGCGTACTCCTCTTTTTGCTCGTATATTATTTTTAAGTTGTTGAGCATACGGAAGAGGAATTCGTACTTGGTACAGGGGTTAAGAAAGTCATCATTCCAGGTCATCCGGTCACCGAACAACCGCTCCACCAGATCACGGCATCCGTCGGCGGTAAGTAAAGGCCTGGGGTTGAACGGATCCAAATAAAAATTTTGATCCTGAAGTCCCACCAGAAAATGGCCCGGCAGACCCACCCCCTGGCACCTGAGACCGATCCGCCTGGACACCTCCAAAACCAAAAGAGAAAGGGTTATGGGGATACCGGTCTTGGTCTCCAGCACTCGGTTGAAATAGCTGTTGTCAGGGCTGTAGTAGTCGCCGGAGTTCCCTCGGAACCCCAGTTCGTCAAACAGGTATCGTCCTAGGTGAGAGGTCTGTTCTGCCGGGCTGGCGCTGTTGGAGAACCCGGCCATGATCTCTTGAGCCAATGAATCCAGGGAAGCCAGATGGAAGTCGACATCCAGCTCAGGGTACTCTTCGCCAGCCAGGTAAAGCGCCGCTCGGTCCAATTCCAAATCTTCTTCGGGCCGTTGGACTTGTTGCGTGAATAGTTCACGAAAGTAGGCAGCGCCTTTGCTGTCCCGGTTCATGCTCATCTTGATTCAGTCGCTCCAGGCGGATGCACCGAACTCCCTGAGGCAATGGGAGACCGAGTGCATGCTAACGGAAGAATTTGCACCGCGTCCAGAGCTTCTAAGTAGCTCGGTTAGTCCAATAGTGGTTGAGCGGACGACCTACGGTTAACCGGGATTATAGCATGGCCTACTGAAGCGGGCGTTGTGTATCGGGGGAGGATTTATCTACGCGGCAGGGGGGGGGGGTTCAGACCACCGGCTGGTGGTGGCGGGGTCTATGTTCTCCTCAGTCGGAACTTTCAACAGTCAGCGTTCAGGAGTTATCGGCGTTTGGCGGCGGATGTGGATCTACAGGGCATGATCTGTTGGTGCTGATAGTTAACGCAATACAGCGTCGGCCATCCGTTCCAGTTGCTCCGCCATTTGAGCCTCGGTTTCCACGTGCTCTGGGCGAACGACCACGCGGTCTGCCCCGGCGTCGAGGAACGACTGGACCACATCGAGCGTCGGGGACTGGCCGAAGACGGAGATTGTGATCGACTTGGGGTCACGTCCGGCCTCCGCGGCCATGGCGTCCAATTTCGCCCGGCTGGTTTCCACTTCGGCAGGGGTAATGCGGTTGGGCAGCCAACCGTCGGCGTGAGCCACTACCCGGCGCAACACGTTCTTAGCCAGGCCGCCTAGGATCACCGGTGGGTGGGGATGTTGGACAGGCTTGGGATAAGACTTCACCGGCGGGAAGTCGAAGTACCGGCCGTGATATTCGGCCTCGTCCTTGGTCCAAAGCTCTTTCATCGCCTCTATGGCTTCCAGCGTTTGAGTCCAGCGGTGCTCGAAGTCGCCGCCCATGATCTCGGTTTCCTCTCTTAGCCAGCCGGTGCCCACCCCGAACATGAAGCGACCCTCGCTAAATCGGTCCAGACTGGCGATCTCTTTGGCCAGAAGCAAGGGATTTCGTTCCGGGACTAAGGTGATGCCGGTGCCGAGCTTGATCTTGTTAGTGGCGCCCGATGCTCTGGCCAGCGCTATATAAGGGTCGTTGAAATGAGAATAGGTCCACGGTATTTCGCCACCGGTGGCTGGGAACGGGCTATTGCTGTTTACTGGTACGGCGGGGTGCTCCGCGTACCAGATGGAGTCGAAGCCCAACTCCTCGGCCTTTTGGGCCATGAAAGCCGGGTCGATGGTGTATGCCGGTAGGGGTGTGGAGATTCCAACACTCATTTCAAGACTCTCCTGCAACTGCTAAGCCCGGGTATCATATTGGGGGTTCGGTGCCGGAGTCCAAATTGGCGGGCGGCTCTTCACCCGAGAATTCCCGCCACCACCGGGCGAAATTTTCCTCGCCGTACTTGTTCCTAAGGCGCGCCAGGTGAGCCTGCACCTGAGACATCACCAGGAGATCGTTGTCGCGGGCCAGTTGGTAGGTACGGCCTGTCCAGTGGAGCGCCATCGGCATATCGGCTCGAGCCTCATACACCATTCCCAGTTGGCCGTATGTGCGGGCCATGCGGCTCACGTCTTGCATCTCCTCAAAAATCTCTCTGGCCCGGTGGTACCAGGTCTCCGCGGCGTCCAGCTTATTCTGCTCGTGGCAAAGGACTCCCAATTGACGGCATTCGTCCCCAGCCGCCTTCCAGTTACCCAATTCTTCGAATTTTCCCAGGGCCATGATATACCAATGCTCGGCGTCGTCGAAAAATAGTTCCCGGGCTTGGGCCAGCAGGCCGAGATGGTGGAACTCGACGGCCATCTGAGCCTCGTTGCCCAAGCGGTCGCTGAGGGTCAGGGCTTGCTGGTGCCATTTCTCAGCGTCGTCAAACTGATACTGGGCGTGGCTAAGGGTGCCCAGAGAGTGGTAAATCAAGACCGAATTTTCCTCGTCGCGGGCCTCCTCCAGAATTTCTCGGGCCCGATGGTACCAACTTTCGGCTTCCTGGTATTCAAACTTGAATTGAGCACAGAGACCCAGCGCCTGATAGTCCTTGACTATTTCATCGGCGTCCTCCAGGCGCTGGTGCACTTCCAACGCTTTGGAGAACCATTCCTTGGCCTCGGTGTAGCGCCGTTGGTGCTGGTGGACCATTCCCAGCCCGTAGTAGTCGTCGGCTACGGCCGCCTGGTCATCGCTGGACTCGATGACCGCCAGCGACTTGGTGTAGTTTTCCTCGGCTTCTTCCAGTAGCCAGCGTCTGGCAGCGACCTCGCCCATCTGATGGTATACGGCGGCCGTTCGAGGGTCGTTGCCGCCTCCTTCTCTGAGGGCCAAATAGTCCAAAAGCTGGTGGTTCAGCTCGTCCGCCCATTCTAACTCGCCGATCTCTATGCACTCACCGGCCTCGGTCCCTAGCAGGTATAGCCACAACTCGATGGCTCCTTTGGCTTCGGCCTCGGCGGCCGAAGCACCGGTGCTGCCCAATAGCTGGCGGCGGAGCCGGCGTAACTCCGGATACCGCTTTTGCATCCGGTACACTTGGGCAATGGGTTGCACAAGCAGTTGGGCGCTGTCCCATTGGCCCGCTTCCAAAGCCAGTGCTAGTGCTTGAGTCAGGTTGCCCTCTTCGGCTAGGACCGCGGTGGTGCCGGCGTCCTGATTTTCGTAGAGAGTTTCCAAAAAGTAGTCGGCGGTGTCGGCGTAGACTCGCAAGAAGTCTGCTTCCAAGAGAGCGATGGCCGGTTGCTGGAACTGGCGGTAGAGACTTCTGCCAAAGAACCAAGCGATCGATCGATGGATTTGGTAAACGCTTGGCGTGACCGGTTCCAGGAATCCACTGTTCCGGGCCGAGCGGAGGAGTGTGCGGCAGGCGCCCCAACCCAACTCCTCCCCCATCACAGTCCGGTAGACGTTTTCCTGTGTTATGTGTGTCAAAATGTCTATCATCACGCGGTCACGAAACAGGGAAAGAAACGGCAGGTGGGTTCGGTTGCGTCGCGACATCTTGGAAAACGCGTGATCCATCAGCACTGTTAGATAGCTTGGCCGGTCTGTCTCTTCCGCGCTGGCCCGGTGCTCTCTGATCTGTTTGCTGATTTCTCCCACTAGGACAGAGGCCGGGACTTCTTTCAGGAGGGGAATGGCCAGCTCCATTGCCAAGGGATGGCCCTCAACCAGTTCCAGCAGTTCCGGATAATCTGGCCCCAATCGTTCTGCTCCCACGTCGGACTCTTCTAGCAGCCGTGTGCCGAACTCTATGCGGTCGTGTTTGGTAAGACCGCCCAACTGATAGACGGAATGGGGGGTGGACAACCATGGCTCTCGTTGGCGCCGGCTTACCATTAGCACCCAGGTCCGGCCTGTCTGGGCGGCCTCGCCCAAAAACTCGTCCAGTTCCGCCAGTTCCGAGTCCTCTAGGAAACCAGATGCGCTGGTAGGATAGCCAGCCAGGTTTTCTAGGCGGTCCCAGATCAAGAGTGTGTCGTTCTCTGCGAAGTAGTTGAGCAGCCAATTTCGACGGTCAGCGGTGCGCAGGTCTCCGAACTCCAACCCGGCTAGGGCCGTGCCTACTTCGTGAACCGCCTTTTCCAGGCCGGCCCCAACGTCAAAGGTGGTATAGAAGACCCCGCCCGGTCGGCCGCCGCACTTCTGCATCCAGGAGGCGAGGCCCAATGCCAGCTCGGACTTGCCGGCGCCGACGTCGCCGATGAGCAGTACAACTGGACTCTCTGCGAAGCGTTGTTCTAGGTCCAATATTTCGGTGCGGCGGCCGATGAGTCCGTAAGGGCCACCGCGAGGCAGTTGGTACAGCGGTTGTTCCGCCCGGGTCTGTTGCATGCCAGGAACCTGGGCTGGACTCTGGGTCGCCTTCGGCGTACTGGGAAGGTACTCTTTTGACTGATAGGTCAGCGGAGTCATCCAGTCCCAGGATACAGTAAGCCCTGCCGCCGACGGTCGGTGAGGGCTTTCCATCATGGCTTTGCGTGCCGCCGCCACCGCTTGAGATACGTCCAACCCACCGGACAGTGAGTGGTAGAACGCTTGGATGAACAATCGACGGCCCGCTCCTGATAGCGGGTATGGCAAAACGCCAACGTTTGGTACGCCTGCGTTCGCCATCTCTTGGGCTGCCAACGGCCCGTAGTCAGGGGACGAGCAGGTCAACAGCACCACGGGCACTAGACCTCGGTTCAAGGACTGGGCCAGCTGGCTGCCGGTGACCTTTTCATCGCCAGTGCCGGACCCCTGAAACGTCAGACCGTGGGCGTCCACTTTAACCCCGTCCAAATGAACGAGATGGTAGTGGCCGGGGCGCGACTCCAACTGGTCCCTCAACGCTGACAAAGACGCCGTATTCGGACAGTCAAGCCCGATTTCTACCTCGGACGATTCCATAGCAGCCAACGCTTCGACGGCCACGCTTCCATTTGGCGCTTTACCATGCCCGCCGCTTTGCGGTGAAATGAGCAGGACGTTAAATTGGTCGGAGGGCAGGTCCCAAGTGAAGGGATTTAGGGGTGCTTCAGGGCCGCGCCGATAGACACTAGCCATCCGGGTGACCAAGTATCCGGAGTCCTCGTGGTTGAGCAATTCCCAGGGAAGCGAGAGGAATTCGGGACGGGAAGACACTAACGCCAGACGGCACTCCCCCCAGCCCAAGGCCGCGGCCCGCAGGAAAATATCTTCTGACTCGACGTTCGATCGGAAAACTGCCTCCCAGAGGATACGGCCTACGTCTTTGAGGCCAGTTTCCACTACCCGGGCCCGGGCTTCTGCCTCTCCGTACGGGTTGTCCAGATAGTCGGTGAGGAACCATTGGATTTCAGCGGTCTCAGCCTGGCTTAGGGGAAGGGAGAAGGGTGCCGGAGGAGCCGATTGATGACCGTAGGTTCCGGAGGTAAGCAACAGCTGGATCTTTTCTTCCGAAGCCAGATCGAGGATTTCCAGCGTATGTGACAATCGATCCTCCAGGAGCAGCAAGCCCTGGTGGCAATGTGAAGTCAGTAAGGGTGGCTGACCGAAACATACTATCACCGGCCAATTGGCCAGTCCAACAAGATGCCCCGGTGGTCGCCGTTCTACCGGGGCATCTTGTTGGACGATAGACGGTGCCGCGATTAGGCGGCGTCTGTGGTGCCCCAGGGGTTATCTATGATGAACTTCCAGGTGCCGTCAGCCTGCCGGCGTACTACCTCGACGCCGGACCCTTCTATATCGATGGTGTTCCCGGCCTCATCCAGGCTCTTCATAGTCCACTTGGAATGGAGTAGTGCCGTGTCTCCTGACTGTGCTACAAAGGGTACTTCGATGGTCAACGTGGGCTCGCTGGCGACGAACCCAGTCATCACCTCGCGTATCGCTTGGGTCCCGGTGACGGGTTTCCCCGGCTCAGCCACAAATGTAGCTTCGGCTTCGTAGAGCGACATTGCGGTCTCGATGTCTCGAGCGTTGAGTGCTTGGATAACCTGAATATCACATTCTGCTGGTGTCTGTGCTGGCATGATTCCCTCCGATTTAGAGTAGAGTTTCGCCTGCGGCGATGAGATCGGGTCCGAAAGGGTTGTCTATGATGAACTTCCAGGTGCCGTCGGCCTGGCGCCGCACTACTTCTATGCCGTTGCCTGCCGATTCCACGGAATTGCCACTGGCATCGGTGCCCTTGAGGCTCCATTTGGAATGAAGAACCGCGGTATCGCCGGACTGGACAACCGAGGGCACTTCTATGCTAATAGTCGGCTTCATGGCAATGAAAGAGGTCAGCACCTCACGGATGGCCTCAGTACCGGTTACGGTGGCGCCTTTGGGGGACACCACGGCGGCTTCCGGCTCATAGAGGGCGACCGCCGACTCCAAATCACCCGCGTTCACGGCCTCGATTACCTGTATGTCGCATTCGGCCGGGGTGCGTGCTGGCATCTTTATCCCTCCAAGAAATCCGGGTTACTGCGTGGTATATACACCATCCACAGGCATTGCGCGACCGGCGACCAACTAAGCGCCGTCAGAGAAGAGCCAGGTCACGGACTCGGCGATTTCTTCGGGCGTCCCCATCCGCCCTTATGGGTTGGACCGCTGAGACGTGCTCTTCGATTGTGTTTTCGCGGGTTCGGACGGCCCTCCGGAACATGGGAGGGTCGACAACTCCTGGGCATACGGCGTTGACCCGGATGCCGTCGGTGGCGTATTCCAAGGCGGCCTCCTTGGTCAGTCCAACGACCTCGTGTTTGCTGGCGACATAAGCCGGTAACTGTCTGCCGCCGACCAGCCCGACTGCTGACACTGTGTTGACCATGACCCCACTGGACTGTTTGACCATCTCGGGAATCTCATACTTGAGGCACAACCAGGCACCCTTCAAGTTAACGTCGATGAGCCGGTCCCAGGTTTCTTCGGGATATTCGTGTAAACGGGCCGGCAAGGAGCCTTAGACTCCAACGTTGTTGGAGGCGCAGTCCAACCGTCCGTAGGTATCCAAGCCCTGGGCGATCAATCTCTGGACGTCTGACGGTTTGGAGACGTCGGCGGGAACCGCTACACTGTCCCCGTTTGGGTGTTTGATCGCGAACAGAGTTTCCTCAGCGCTGGACGCGCCGATGTTGGAAACTTCCACAGTGGCCCCTTCCTGCGCCAATAACAAAGAAGTTGCCCTGCCAATGCCGGAACCGGCGCCGGTCGCAATCGCGATTTTATTGTGCAGTGCCCCTAACACATGCGACTCTCTCGACTCGGACTACTCGGCAGTTTGCCCGCCGTCCACGGCCATGGCTATCCCGGTGACCAGCGAGGCGGCATCGGAGCAGAGCCATGCCACAGTTTCCGCGACCTCGGCGGGTGTCCCCATGCGGCC
>CAZYBD010000236.1:0-3122 GCA_964645515.1 uncultured Dehalococcoidia bacterium
CATCATCCATAGTCATATGGGGCTTTGTGCTTAGCACGGCTTCGAGGGGACTGTAGTAGGTTTTGTTATCCTCTCCCTTGATGGAGAAAGTGGGGATCCCGTACTCGCTTACCAAGGCCGCGGCCACGTCGTCTTGAGTGCTGAGCGGGTTGCTGGCGCAAAGGGTCACCTCCGCGCCGCCGTCCCGCAGGGCCAGCGCCAGGTTGGCGGTCTCAGTAGTGACGTGCAGGCAAGCAGCCACCCGCACTCCGGCCAGGGGCTTTTCTTTGCTAAAGCGTTCGCGGATAAGGTTTACCACAGGCATTTCCCGTCCTGCCCACTCTATTCGGTTTATTCCTTCTTGCGCCAAGGAGAGGTCCTTGACGTCTCCTTTAACCTGCTGTGTAGCCAACTGTTTCTCCTCGTTTGTGATCGTTAAGAAAGATTTCCTATCAGATGATCTGTAATGGACAAGCTATGGATCGTTACCATGGGAAGTCGGGTGGCCCTCGGCGATCCAAACTGGGGTGCCGTCTTCGATATTGTAAAGGTTTTCTGTGTTGTAGCCCATAGACGATGCAACTTCGCAGGCCAACCCGCTGCGCACGCCAGCGGCGCAAATAAAGAGCACCTTCTTGTCTTGAGGGATTTGGCTGATGCGGTCTGCCAAGTCGTCGATGGGTATGTGGATCGCGCCCGTAACGTGGCCGGTCACCCACTCATCGTCCCGCCGGACGTCCACGACCACAGTGTCAGCTGGTTCACTGTCCAATATTTTCCTGGCTTCATTTGAATCAACTCGGTAATAGGGCTCGCCAGGTTCCTGCCTTGGCATATTGCTACCTCCCGGTTTTCATTCTTCAGTTCAAATACCTGCCGATAATCGGAGCTAGTTTCTGCCGCAGGTCGTCCGGCACTTCGTCCTCGCGGGTGATGATTGCGTCCCGCAGTGACGAAGCGCAAGAGCAGGTACGTTCTTGCCTCCCTAGGAGAGGGACAACCTGGCGCAGTAACTCTTTGGAAGTAGCCACGTTTTTGGTGAGATTCGCCACTACCATTTCCACTGTCACAGGCTCCGTGTCTTGGTGCCAGCAGTCATAGTCGGTGATCCAAGCTAATGTGGCGTAACAAATTTCCGCTTCCCGGGCCAGCTTGGCCTCGGGCAGGGCCGTCATGCCAATAATGTCGGCGCCCCAAGACCGGTACATGAATGATTCCGCTCTGGTGGAAAAGGCTGGCCCTTCCATCACCACCATGGTGCCGCCTGAGTGGACGGTGACTCCTTGCTGTTCAGCCGAATGCTGAATAGTCCGGCTGGTTTCTAAACAAAATGGGTCGGCCAGTCCCACGTGCACCACAATTCCCGCGTCGAAGAAGGAGTTGTCGCGCAGTCGCGTCCGGTCAATCAGTTGATCTGGAACGACTAAGTCGAGAGGCGCCAATTCTTCCTTGAGACTCCCGACCGCGCTCACTGAGATGATCCGTTCGACCCCAAACGTCTTTAGCGCATATATATTAGCTCGGGCCGGGATACGAGACGGGCTGAACCGGTGACCGCGTCCGTGGCGAGGTAAAAATGCGACCCTTACACCTTCCAGGGTTCCCAGTGCTATCGAATCGCTAGGACTGCCAAACGGGGTATTGATGTTGACAAAATCGACGTCCGTCAGCCCTTCCATTTCGTACAGGCCGCTTCCTCCGATAACTGCTACTGCCGCTCGGGGGTTCTTCATCGTACTTAATCCGGCTCAGACCACCGAGGCTACTGCCAGTTTCAAACTCTCAGTATAGGGCGCCCGGAGCACACCGACTTCAGTGACAATGGCTGTCACGTATTCGTGCGGGGTGACGTCAAAGGACGGGTTCACCGCCTTCACTCCTACCGGTGCCGTCTGGAGGCCGCGAAAGTTAGCAACCTCTTCCGTGGCCCGTTCTTCGATCTCTATCCCATCGCCGTCGAGGAGCGTGAGGTCCATCGTGCTGGTCGGGGCAGCCACATAGAAGGGGATGCGGTTCTCCTTGGCCAACACCGCGAGGCTGTAGGTGCCGATTTTATTGGCGGTATCCCCGTTGGCGGCTATCCGGTCGGCCCCGGTGATAACACAGTTTATTTTGCCCTGCCGCATCAGCATCCCGGCTGCCGAGTCCACTAGCAGGGTGGCCGGTATCCCCAGTTTCTGGAACTCCCACGAAGTCAAGCGAGCACCTTGTAGCCAGGGACGGGTCTCAGTGTTGAACACCTGGAAACGCTTACCGTCCTCCCATCCGGCCCGGATTACACCCAAAGCGGTGCCGTAGGCCGATGTGGCTAGCGCACCGGTATTGCAGTGAGTCAAGACTGATCCGCCGTCAGGTATCAGTTCTTTTCCGTGGCTACCCATGCTGCGATTGATGGACTCATCTTCCTCCTGAATCTGGATGGCTTCGGCCAGGAGTCGCTCCCTCATGACAGAGGCGTCCGCCGTAGATTGGGCTACGGCCATCATCCGGCTGACCGCCCATCGCAGGTTGACGGCGGTGGGCCGGGCTGCGTTAATATGCGCAGCGGCGATGCCCAACGCAGCCAGGAACTGGTCGCGATCTGAAGTGTCTAATTTCAGAGCGGCCAACACCACGCCGTAGGCTGCGGTCACCCCGATTGCGGGAGCCCCGCGAACCCGCATTTCTCGGATGGCTTCCGCCACCTGTTCGTAGCTGGTGGCCTCCACCGCGACGTCCTCTGCGGGCAGTTTGGTCTGGTCCAGTAGAGTTAGTTTTCCTTCGGTCCACTGGATTGGCCGGATCTCATTCAACCGATTGCCTCCAATCAAATATGCCTGCTCTGGAGTGCCCACTTACCGTAAAGGAATCAAACAATAAAAAAGCTTCTCACGCGAGAAGCTCGTCGGACTCTCGAGCCCCCTCATATGTCGGCTAACTGGATTGCCCGGTTCAAGGCGCCGGAATTAGCACCGTATCCCTCCAATGTCTGGACCCGGACCGGTTGCTAGGCTTCTTCGGGCCGTCCCCTCCGTTGTTCTGTGAAAAGGGGCTATAAGTGTGTATTCGATTTTAACAAGCCAGGTACTATATTGGCCTTTATACTACTAAGAGGCCATCCCGCTGTCAAGAAAAATGGAACCTTGCGCCTTCCTTGTCATAGT
>CAZYBD010000237.1:0-3634 GCA_964645515.1 uncultured Dehalococcoidia bacterium
GCTCACGGCAACACCCTCCATACCACAGAGATAGCCGTAGCCGACGAACTAGCCGCCACTGCTGAACTGGTGACAGGCAAGTCCCTGGGCGTGCCTGTCACCATTATCCGCGGCTATCCATTTTCACCGATGGAAAACGCCAGCATCCAACGCCTCCTACGCACCGGCGACCGCGACCTTTTCCGCTAGTAGCTGCGCTTGGCATAACATCGGCGGAAGTTCACGTTAGTTTTGATAGAAATATGACAATCAGACCTCCGGACATCATCCCGCATAACCGGGCAGCATTACTGCCCGCACTGGAACTGCCTCTGTGCGGCTGAACTCCCATGGCCGCAGATGACCCGACTTTTCCCCTGTCTCCGAGGCACCTACCGATACCGCGCAACCCGACGCCGTCCCGTTCACCGGCACTACGGCCTCTGCAGCAACTGTGACGATATCCGAACACCAAGTGTTCGCCGGGAGCTGAGCCTGAACCCACGACGATGTGGGGATCCCTGATCCGACGTCCCAGACGCACCGAGCCGTCCGTCGACAACAACGGTCCACCGGCCTGCAATATTAGGCGCCACGACAAAGGATCTGGCGCCAACTCAAGCGCCTTTACCGCCCTCAACAGCGAGCCCCGCAACCGCATTCGACGCCCCCGGAGCGCTAATTCCCACTCAAGTACTTTTCCAGGGCAGCTAGCAGCGGACGATCTCGTTCGCTCCGTTGTACGAGCCCGACTTCTTAGACCCAACCTGCCCACACTAAATCTAATACTGGGCGTAAACTGGCACTGGGAAGCCCTACCATACCCAATATGGATGGTCCCCTCCCAGAACCCTGGTAGCGGCATCTATTAATCAGACGGGTAGGTCGTCGAACAGCGTCAATTGCTGTTGGGCTGTCTTACCGAAATTGCTTACCCCCACACCCAGTAACCGGAAGGTACGTCCCGGGCCCAATTCGCCGGCCAGCATACGCCAGGCTGTTTCTTTGATCGGCTCAGGATCGTGGGTCGGCAAGGCCAGAGTAGACTGACGAGTGAAGGTGGTAAAATTCGCAAGGCGAATCTTGACGGTGACCGTCCTTGCTTTTAGACCTTTACGCTCGATAATGCCGGATACTCCCTCTGCTAAACGCTCCACCACTTCCCTCAATTCGGTTTCGTCGCCTAGGTCTCAGGCGAACGTAGTCTCTGATGACACGGATTTGGTCTCCCGCTCAGTGTGCACAGGCTCGTCATCCTTGCCGATGGCCTGGTTCCGCACGTGCACGGCACGCACACCGAACTTCTTCCGGAACCACACTTCGGACTGATCAGCCAGCTGGCCAATAGTGTCGATACCCTCGGCGTTAAGGCGTTGGACGGTCTTAGGGCCTATACCCCACAGTTTTCCTACCGCCAGCGGTGCCAGGAACTGGGTTTCTTCCCCCGGCGGTACGACCACCAATCCGTCGGGTTTATCCAAGTCCGAGGCGATCTTTGACACCGACTTGCTGGTGGAAACACCCACAGAAACAGTCAATCCTGTTTCGGAGTCAACCCGCCGCTTGAGCTCCATGGCGATCCCTAAGGGCCAATGTCCCTGTTTCTCGTTCACCGAGTCAGTGATGTCCAGGTAGGCCTCATCCATGGACAATGGCTCTACCGCACTGCTTAGTTCGGCGAAGATATCCATTACCTGGCCCGATTTTTCGCGGTAGCGGCCAAAGCGGGCTGGGATAATGAGGCCATTTGGACATAGCCTGATGGCCGTCCGCATGGGCATAGCGGAATGCACCCCAAACTTGCGGGCTTCGTACGACGCGGTGGCCACCACACCTCGGTTTTCAGGGCGGCCACCGACCAGCACCGGTTTGCCGCGGAGCTCTGGGTTATCCAGTTGTTCCACAGCGGCGTAGAAGGCGTCTAGGTCGGCGTGTATGATGTGCCGCACCGCCACTCCTTTCTGATACAGATCTTGTTCTTACATCCACCATTCTAACGCGCCCTTTTGCTATTTTAACGCGCCCACCGTAGCAGGTCAGCTGGGCTGATTCACCGCCCGTTTCCCGATTCATCGGATATCCGGGCCAGCTGGGAAAGTCAGTCAGATCAGGGGCTGCCAGAACGAGGAACTGAGTATACAAACGAGGCAGCATTCACTTATATCGAAATACGCGGCGGTTTTATTCAATCCTGCCGAAAGTCACTTAAGTACACTTGGACGCGAGCCGCCAGCAAATCGTCGGGACCGCTCAGACCCATCAGTATTTCCATCAGACCAGCATCCGGGATATCAGCAAAGAATTCAGCAATGGCTCCGGCGCGATCTACCACTACTTTCCCTGCAAGATCCAAATTATCATGGCCACCGGCTCCGGATGTCAGGAGTCCAACTCCTTACGTTTTGAAGCCGCCCCATCGCAGGTCACTAGCTGACCCAAAGTACCAGGGAACGTTTCGACATAACGGGGGACAATACAGATTCGGTGACTTTCGGCATACGCTCTACCGGACGGTTGATCACCGGTGCCGCCCTCATAATGGCGGCGGTGTTCTGGGGTTTCGCCACCGGTCAACTGGTGGGTCTGCAACAGATGGGCTTCGGACTGGGAATAGCTATTTTGCTAGACGCCACTATCGTGCGCAGGGAGCTAGTCCCTGCTAGCATGAGGTTGCTGGGGAACTGGAACTGGTACCTGCCCAACTGGCTTCAATGGCTGCCAGACCTTCGCGTCGAAGCAGTTTCGACATCACAGACCCTGACATACGACTGAGGTAAGGAAGCTCGCGAGCTAAGGGAAAGGGATGGGCGGTGGTCTCTCCTTTTTTTCTTAGTGGAACCGTGGCGCACAGGTGTGTCAAACGCTACAATAGCCTCGCAGCCGGCTTTCTTGCGGCTGATGAGCAGTGGGAACAAAAGGAGGAGACATGCCCACCATTCTTGAGAACTACATCGCCAAACATCCCGGTTCGGCCCAGAGATATGTTGAGGGCTCCGAAATATTCCCCGGAGGGGTAACTCACGACACGCGCTTTGCTCAACCGTTCCCTCTTTACATGACCCACGGCTCAGGCCCCCGGAAGTGGGATGTGGACGGCAACGAATACGTGGACTACGTCTCCGGTCACGGCGCCCTCCTGTTGGGTCATTCTCACACCGCCATTGCTGAAGCTGTCAGCCTCCAAATACAGCGCGGCACCCACCTTGGAGCATCAACTGATGAGGAGCTCCGCTGGGCCAAGGCCATCATGGCGCTGATCCCATCGGTGGAGAAATTGAGGTTTCACAGTTCAGGCACCGAGGCCACTCTTATGGCCATGCGACTGGCCCGGGCCTACACTGGTAAAGAGAAGATCATCAAGTTACAGGACCATTTTCACGGTTGGCACGACTACGCCATGGCCGGGTCCGATCGGTCTGCACCAGGAATACCGGCAGCTAGTTGGGGCTCCATGGTGGTAGTGCCTTCGGGTGACCTTGCTGCCGTAGAGAATGTGTTACAGAGAGATTCCGACATCGCGGGACTGATTTTGGAACCCACCGGGGCCCACTACGGTCAACTGCCCTTCGACTGTGCCAGATATTTGCGTGGTCTCAGGGAACTCACCTCTCAACACGGCGTGGTGCTGATCTTCGACGAAGTGGTCACCGGATTC
>CAZYBD010000238.1:0-2161 GCA_964645515.1 uncultured Dehalococcoidia bacterium
ACCCCCGAGGCGAGGAGACATTCGTAGATGGTAGGTACCACAGCGGCGACATAGCTTCCATCGACGAATACGGCTACATCCAGATCGGGGACCGGGTCAAGGACATGGTCAAAAGCGGCGGGGAATGGATTTCATCGGTAGACCTGGAGAACGCCATTATTGCCCATCCTGGGGTGTTAGAGGCCGCGGTCATCGCGGTTCCTCATCCTACTTGGCAGGAGCGTCCTCTAGCCTGCGTAGTCCCCAACGTAGAGTACCGTGAGACGCTGGGAAAAGCCGAGATCCTGGATTATCTACGTAGGCGGTTCGTCCCTTGGTGGGTCCCAGACGACGTGGTCTTCTTGGATGCAATCCCCAAGACCAGCGTCGGGAAGTTCGACAAGAAGGTGCTCAGAGAGCAGTTCCAGGAACGCCAAACTGACGGTTAGAGGGAATTCAGACGATTCTTATATCTGAGATTGTAGGAGGACGGTCCACTGTATAGGGGTGCTTCCACATGGTCACCGGAACTGAGAAGATTTAAATCAGTTTGGAGTAGCCGGACAGTCGCGTTCTCCGGAGTCATCGGAGTCTAAGGAGCGGCGAAGACGGGTGATTTCCTTCCGGATCTCTTGTTGACGCCGGGTAACGAAGAAGATGTAGGCGAAGAACACGACCCAGCACACCGCAAACGCCGCGAACAAATACGGCAGGTTGGACGATGGCAGATGGCTGTCTAATAGTAAGATTGGCATGTGGCCAGCTCCTCGGCGGGCGTTAGTTATAGGTAGCTGGGCTGCTTAGCGACCAGTCCGTCTTAGTGAGAACCGGACTTTGCCCAGTTCGTCTTCGGCGTTCTGCTGCGCCACCTTTTCCATAACCAGGTAGACGAAGAAAAATATAAAGGTGACGAATGAGAACAACAGGATGGTATACATAGTGGCGTCTAACCCGTCCGACGCCGCAAGCGGCCCCACGACCGGCGAAGGGTGGATCGACCGCCACCAGACTACCGAGTAGTAGACGATGGGTACGTCAATGAAGCCTACGATGCCGACCACAGCAGCGTATACGGCTCCCTTGGACCGGTTGGGAGCGTAGGATCGGATCATCAAATAGGCGATATATATCAGCCACAATATCAAGGTGGTGGTCAGTCTGGGTTCCCAGGTCCACCAAGTGTTCCATACCGGCCTGGCCCAGATCACCCCGGTCAACAAGGCGAGGGTAACGAAGACGACCCCAACTTCGGCAGCAGCGAATGCCACGTTGTCCCAACGCTGGTCCCGCTTTGCGAGGTAAGCGATGCTGCTCACGAAGACCACAAAGAACGCTAGGAATGACAATATGGCAATGGGTACGTGGAAATAGAAGACCCGCTGTACGTGGCCCAACACGGAATCGGTGGGAGCAACCATGAAGATCAAGTAGAGGTTCACCAGCATTAAAATGCTGGTGATTGCAGCTATTACGGTCCGCAGATTTGGCCTGCCAGCTGAGTCCAGCAGACCCGTCCAGCGGATTAACTGCAGCCCCCGCCAGCCTTCTATTCGGCCGGTACGCCCCACTCCTAGTTACTCCTCCACGACGAATGAAAAAACCCACGGACATATTATCAGAAAGAGGCCGTCGAACACCCCGATAAGTGGTAACCATCTTCCTATTCCGACGAAGGTCTCTCCACCCACGGCCCTAGTAGAGGCTTCCACCGCCGCGATGACCACCGGCAGAATAACAGGAAAAAACAATACCGGAAGCATGATCTCTCTCGAACGGGTTTGAGCGGCCATGGCGGAGAACAACGTGCCGACCAAGGCGAACCCCAAAGTCGCCAGCACCACCGTAAATACCAATGTGAACGAAAGGGCCGAAAAGTCCAACAGGACCGCGTAGGCTGGCAACAAAGCGGCCTCTACTAACACCATGAAGATGAAGCTTGTTGTTGCTTTGGCTAGGAAGATGGCGTCGCGGCTGACAGGCGATACCAGCAGGCCCTCTAGCCCTCCCTGCTCCTGCTCTCTTACAAAGGAACGATTCATGGCCAAGGTGGCTGCGAATGCAAATGCGACCCAAAGGACGCCGGGCGCCAATTCCTCCGCCCGCTGAGGGGTGGAATTCAGGGCAAAGTTGATGACCACTACGACCAAGAGGCCGAAAACAATGACGGAAACCACAAGATCTT
>CAZYBD010000239.1:0-7299 GCA_964645515.1 uncultured Dehalococcoidia bacterium
CGTATTCGAAGCGTCGTCCGTAGGACCGGCGCTTCGAATACGCTTAGATAAATGGTTATGTTGATTCTAAAATTAATCTTAAAAAATAGTCAATGTTTTAAAGTGCCTTATAATGCGATTCTGCGCTCCATAGAGCCCTCACCTTAATCCGTTCACGGAGAGGGTGTGATACTGCTCCCATCCTCTTAAGAGGAGGAGGGTGGCATGTTGGTCAAAGAAGGGCTAGGGGTGGCAGAGTGCTCTATCGGGATAGAGAGAGAATCAACTGAACCAGAACACGTCTCGCCTGGTCGATCACGATAAACCCCGGGTGAGGTCTGCAGCAAATCAAGCGGTGCATGCTGGATTGGCGCGGCATCCATTCTACGAATGGCGTACAACTATAGATGGCGGACCTGTTCGTGAGCCGCCGGCATGAGAGGAGTGTTTAGGGAGAGTATTTGTTGTGAAGAGGGCGTTGCATCTATGCTGATTCCCGGAACAACTCCCGACCGATCAGCAGCCTGCGTATCTCATTGGTTCCCGCACCGATTTCGTACAGTTTGGCGTCCCGGAGCAGCCGTCCCGGTGGGAATTCGTTTATGTACCCGTTGCCACCCATGGTCTGTAGTGCCTCAAGCGTCATCTGGGTAGCCCGCTCCGCGGCGAACAGCAAGCATCCTGCGGAGTCCTTGCGGTTAATCTCGCCGTGGTCGGCCGCCCGGGCCACGGTGTAGACGTAGGCCTGGCAGGCCGATAGGGAGGTGTACATATCGGCCAGTTTGGCCTGGATCAATTGGAACTCGCCAATTGGCTGGCCAAACTGCTCCCGCTGGTGCACGTACGGCAACACCGCGTCCAAGCACGACTGCATGATTCCCAACGGCCCGCCGGACAAGACCAACCGTTCGTAGTCGAGACCGCTCATCAAGACCCGAACGCCCTGTCCTTCCTCTCCCAGTACGTTTTCTTCGGGGACCTCGCAGTCTGTGAAGACCAACTCGCTAGTGTTGGAGCCTCGCATCCCCAACTTGTCCAGTTTCTGGGCTGCTTGGAATCCTTTGAAGCCGCTTTCAACCACAAATGCCGTGATGCCTCGGGAACCAGCGTCAGGGTCGGTCTTGGCATAGACCACCAAGGTATCGGCGTCGGGACCGTTGGTAATCCACATCTTGCTGCCGTTTAAGATGTAACGGTCCATTGTTTTCTGGGCACGTAGTTGCATATTGACCACATCTGACCCGGCTTCGGGTTCGCTCATTGCCAGGGCGCCTACGTGTTCGCCGCTGATCAGCTTGGGCAAGTAACGTCGTTTCTGCTCGGCGTTTCCGTTACGGAATATCTGGTTGACGCAGAGGTTTGAATGAGCACCGTAGCTCAGCCCCACGCTGGCCGACCCGCGAGAGATCTCTTCCATGGTTACCGTGTGGGCCAGGTAACCCAGACCTGGGCCGCCGTACTCTTCAGACACGGTGATACCCAACAAGCCCAATTCTCCCAACCTAGGCCACAAGTCGCGGGGGAACTCGTTGGTCTGGTCGATGTCGCCGGAACGGGACGAAATCTCTTGGGCGGTGAACTGACGCACCGCCTCACGCATGATGTCGATGGTCTCCCCCAATTCATGATTGAGGTTGGTGTAGCCAGGGCGTCTTGTAGTCATTTCTCTCGGCTTAGGGCGTCTGTTTACGGCGGCCGTTAGGGCGTGCGGAGGTCTATTATCCGCCGGGCTTTGAACTGGGTCCGTTCGAACTCGCCGGCGGGTCTGAGTTCTACGGCGACCCCGACTCCGATGGCTCGTCGCAATGCCGACGCGATCTTCTCGCGGATCGGTTCCAAGACGTTGGGGTCGAACTGGCTTCCGGCGAAATCGGTGGTGAGCACTTCTGTCAGCACCGTGAGCCTGTCCAACTGGCCGGTCTCCCGTTCCAGTACTAGCCGGAACTCGCCGCCGAAGGATTCCATACTGCGAAGCACGTCTTCTATGCGCGAAGGAAACACATTTTGGCCGCGCACTATGATCATGTCGTCCACCCGGCCATAAATACCGGAGGTGAGGGTTGGGTAAGTACGACCACAGAGACAATCCACCATATCCCAGTGGGCGATGTCACCCGACCAGTAACGGATCATGGGCTGCGAAGTTCGTTCGGTGTGGGAGTATACCGGTACTCCTTCTTTACCCAATGGAACATTGGTCTTGGTGCCAGGGTCGACCATCTCGGTATAGACGATGTCCTGCCATAGGTGCATTCCCTCGTTCAAATGGCGGCATCCGGAGTTGCTCATCCAGGGCGTCATCTCCGCCATGCTGCCCTGGTCCACGATGTAACAACCGAAAGTCTGCTCAATCAACCGGCGTGTCGCCGGCACGCTGGCCCCGGGCTCTCCTGAGAAGAACATGAACCGAAAGTCAAAGTCTTCTTTGGGGTTCAGTCCGATCTGACGGGCGGTTTCAGCCAGATAGAGGGCGTAAGAGGGCGTACCGTAGAGGACCGAAGGTTTCACCATGGCTGCCCATTCGGCTGCCCGCTCGGTCTGCCCCGGGGCGCCGCTGCCGAATGGAAACGCCGTAGCGCCCAACCTTTCGGTACCTACCAAAGCACCCCAGCTCCCCACGTAGAGACTGAACATCGCTGCCACCATCACAGTATCCCCAGGCCGGAGTCCGGCGCCCCAGAGGATACGAGCGTGGGCTTCGGCGATGCGGTCCCAGTCGCCGCGGCTGATGCCAAAGACAGTGGGTCTGCCGGTGGTGCCAGAGGTGCCATGGACCCGGAAAATGTCCTCGGACGGGACGCACAGAAAGCGTCCGTACGGAGGGTGTTCTTCCTGCTCCCGGCGGATGTATTCTTTGGTGAGAATCGGTAATTGGGCGAAGTCTTCCAGGCTGCTCAGGTTGGCCGGGTCAACCGGGGAATCACGGTAGAATTCCTGGTAAAACCCGGAATTAGTGAAGGCGTACCGGACCTGCTGGCGCAACTTCTCCAGCACCACGGCGTCTCGGGCCTCCGGCGCCATGGTTTCCAACTCGGGGCACCAAAACTCCTGCCCGGTGCGCGGAGTGTAAGTGGAAGGAAATTGCGGCGGCCAGTCCATCTTCGGATCCTTGTGAATTGCCCGGTGCAGCGGGTTTGAGAGTGGAACTCGAGCTAGCTAGCAGGCGCCGACCGGCCCTGTCCCACATTCTCTGTAATGAAATCAATCATTTCGGTGGTGAAGCTGCCCACGGGGAACACGCCCTTCACTCCCAGTTCCTGTAATGGCACGACATCGTCTTCTGGGATAGTACCACCAACCAACAGCAACACCTCGTCCAGAGTCCCGCGGTCTTTTAGCGCATTAGTCAACCTGGGGATCAAACGCATGTGGGCCCCGGAGAGAATGCTGATGCCGACCACGTCGACGTCTTCTTGGAGCGCCGTCTGGGCCACTTGGTCCGGTGTGACCCGCATGCCCATGTAAACTACTTCCATGCCTGCATCGCGCATGGCCCGGGCGATCACCTTGATGCCCCGATCGTGGCCGTCCAAGCCCAGTTTGGCCAGGAGCACCTTTATGTTTCTATGACAGCTTTTGGTGACCAACGAAATGCCTTAAAAGACCCCTGGGTCCACGTACTCGCCGTATACGTCACGTATAGTATCCAGTATCTCACCCTCGGTGGCCAGCATCTCGACTGCGCTCACTACTAGGGGCATCAAATTTTGACCATCACAGGCCCCCTGCCGCAGCGCGTCCAGAGCTGCCTTGACCTCTGCCTGGCTTCGCCCGGTGCGGGTCCCCGCCAACCGCGCTTTCTGCCATTCTTCTTCGTCGGGATCGAACTGGAATAGCTCCAGTTTTTGTTGGTTGTCCGACTGGTACCGATTCAGACCCACGATCACATGTTCATTCCGCTCGATGCGCTGCTGGTATTCGTAGGCTGACCGGGCGATTTCCCTTTCGATGTAGCCGTTGGCGATGGCTTGCAGCATCCCCACATGCATGGAGCCGCCGCCCATTTCGTCGATCTTGCTGATGTATTCTAACGCAGCCTCTTCAATGTCGTTAGTCATGGTCTCGACGAATATAGAACCGCCAAGCGGGTCAACCGTGTTAGTCACACCTGACTCGTTGGTCAGGATTAGCTGGGTGGCCAGCGACATGCGCATCGCTTCTTCTGACGGGATGTCGTAGGCTTCGTCGTAGCCGCTGACGTGCAGCGATTGCGTGCCGCCCATGACTGCAGCCAGTGCTTGCAATGCCCCGCGCACAATGTTGTTTTGGGGGTCTTGGCGCATCAATGTGGAGCCCAAAGTCTGGGTGTGGAAGCGTAGCCGCATCGACTCCGGTTTCTGGGCCTTGTAACGTTCCTTCATCACTCTGGCCCACATGCGCCGTGCCGCCCGGAATTTGGAGATCTCCTCGAACACGTCGTTGTGGCAGCCAAAGAAAAACGACAACCTAGGCGCGAAGCTGTCCACTGGCAGCCCCCGCGCCATGGCAGATTCCACGTAAGCCATGCCTTGGGCGATGGTAAATGCCAGTTCTTGAACTGCATCAGAACCGGTTTCCCGTGTGTGGTAGCCTGATATCGAAATGGTGTACCAGTTTGGAACGTTGACAGTACAGAACTCGACGATGTCGGTGGTGAGCTTCAGCGACGGCTCCGGCCCCAAAGCAAAGGTCTTTTGACCGTGGAACTCCTTAAGCGAGTCGTTTTGAACAGTGCCACGGAGGCTGTCCCAGGCAACGCCGCGCCGCCTGGCCACCGACAAAAACATGCTGAGCAGCACTATGGCAGGGTGGTTGATGGTTAGCGAAACACTAACTTTGTCCAACGGGATATCACTGAACAGGTCGTCGACGTCGCGGAGAGTATCTATTGCATCGCCCAAACGGCCGACTTCGCCCTCCGCGAGTTCATGATCCGAGTCATACCCGGTTAGTGTGGGGTGGTCGAAGTCGGTACTGATGCCGGTTTGGCCGTGGTCCAACAGGAAGCGGTACCGTTCGTTGGTGGCCTGCGCGGTGCCGAAGCCAGCGATCTGGCGCCTGGTCCAAAGGCGACCCCGGTACATGTTTGGATAGGGTCCCCGAGTGAAGGGGTATTCTCCGGGCCGGCCGATGTCCCGGTCGAAGTCTAAGTTCTTGAGATCTTCGGGACCGTAGACCGTCTTAACCTCCAGTCCCGAAAGAGATCGGAGCTTGTCTTGTCCGCGGTCTTTGTTGCTGGCCATGCTAACTAACCTGGAACTTATGGGTCACCAGAATTTTCGTTTCCCGTCGTATTGGTGAAAGCTGGAATCCCCTTGTCGCTTCCGGTCTGAGGTCCGGCTTGCGCAGCAACGACAATTGAAACGCCTACTTCAGCCGACCCTGACGTACTTGTGGATGGCCTGATCCAAAACCATAGCCAAATAGAGGTCGCCGTGGGCATCTACCCATGACCCGTGGGCTGCTTTCGCTGGGAATCGCTCCAGGACTTTTCCTTCGCCGTCCAAGACGCTCATTTGGGGTGGATGGTTGTCGTCTGCGCGTTCGCTGGTGTAGAAAATTCCTTCGCTGTCCTGGGAAATGTCCAGCGGACGTTGCATGTCGGTCCACATGGTGATGTATTCTCCCTCGGCAGAAAACACCTGTACTCGGCTATTCTCCCGGTCACAGACGTATAATAGCCCGTCCTGCCCAACCAACAGGCTGTGTGGCAGGTGGAACTCGTTGGGGCCGCCCTTGCCCGGTTGTCCCCACGACGATATTAGCTCGCCGGCAGCTGAGAATCGGTGCACCCTGGCGTTGCGGTAGCCGTCGGAAACATAGAGGTCGCCGTTTGACGCTGGCACCAGTTGCGTCAGGTAGTTAAATGGTCCGGCGGAGCGAGGGCAGACATCTCCAGCCACCTCGCAGCCGGTATCCGAGTACTCACCTTTGTTGCCGATAGTCAGCAACGGCTGGCCGTCGAGGGTGCATTTCATCGCGATGGAACCCTCTCTGTCGGTAAGGTAAACAATGTCGTCGGCGATGTATATGCCGTGAGGGCTTTCGAACATCCCCTGACCCCAAGAACTGAGGAAATTGCCCTCTCGGTCGAACACCATCACTGGTGGATCGGTCCGCTGGAAGATGTATACGCGGTCGTGGGAGTCGGTCGCCACGGAGCTAGCAGGGCCTATGACCTTCCCTGCCGGGAGCCGGGCCCAGTCTTCTATGAGTTCGTATGTGTATTTGCCAGAGCCGACGGTGGTCATATTGCAATTCCTCCGTGGGGAAGATATATGCTGGTGTTGCGACCGATCGTCCAGACCCGCTCTCGAAAGTGAGACCAATACTAACACAGGAGCGGCGCACGTGCTCGTTACGCAATGTTGGCTGCCACATATCTTAACCCTTACCTGTTATACAAAGAAGAGAAGGGTGGTCGTTAACCAGCAAAACCAGACATCCCAAAAACAAACCACCGGCTCCTTATGCGGGATTGTCGACCCGGAACCGGTGGCGAACTGGCTGAAAGTCTGGTGTACGCCGGTTAGCGGGTTAAGAGGTTCTTCACCGTGGCGATGACCCGTGCTTCGTTGGGCACATAGTAGTTTTCCAGTGCGCGGCTGTATGGCACGGGTGTGTGCGGCGATGTTACCCGAGACGGAGGAGCGTCCAGGTTATCAAACCCCTCCTCAGCGACTCTGGAACAGATCTCGGAGGCTAGGCTGCAAACCGGGGTGTCTTCGTCGACAACCACCATACGGTGCGTCTTACGCACCGACTCGAGAACGTGGTCGTAGTCAATGGGCGAAATGCTCAGCAGGTCCACCACTTCGGCGTTGATCCCCTCTTTGGCCAGCTCCTCTGCGGCTGCGGTGCAGACCCAGGTCATCTTGGACAGGCCGACTAGCGTGATATCTGAGCCTTCACGGACCGTGCGCGCTTTGCCTATAGGGAACTCGTAGCTTTCCTCCGGTACGGGCCCGCTGGTCGTGTAGAGCCCTTTATGCTCAAAGAAGACCACTGGGTCGTCGTCGCGTATAGCTGCGGTGAGTAGTCCCTTGGCGGTGTAGGCGTCCGATGGAAGCACGCCCTTGAGGCCAGGGATATGACTGAATATGGAGTAATAAGACTCGGAGTGTTGTGCCGCACTGCCGAACCCGGCCCCAATCCTGGTCAGCATGGTGAAGGGGACTTTCACCTGACCACCGAACATATAACGCATCTTTGCCGCGTTGTTTAGCATCTGGTCCATGCAGACTCCGATGAAGTCCACGAACATCAACTCGGCGATTGTCCGCATTCCGGTTGAAGCGGCTCCGATGGCGGTGCCTACAAAGGCGGCCTCCGACAGTGGGG
>CAZYBD010000240.1:0-18309 GCA_964645515.1 uncultured Dehalococcoidia bacterium
GGGGCCATTGGGGAACTGGCAGTTCATCAGCGACAAAGAAATGACACAGGTGACGGGCGAGAAACCTTGCAGTCGCCTCTTGTTTGCAGATTATCCTAACGGCGTCTTCGCCGTCCCAGTTCCCTCTCTCCCCCAGTATCACCTTCTCGCCCGCATCATGGTCGTCATTGTCGTATTCAAACTGCCACGACATATAGCCAACGGGCCTGGCGGTGTTATTACGCATCTTGATGGACATATATTCCGGGTTAACAATGCTCCATCCGGTGAATGCCCTGGCCGTTTCTTTGATATCTTCCTCGGAGTAATTCCCCACACCCATCGAGAAGAGCTCCAGGATTTCCCTCCCGTAGTTTTCGTTGATGTTGGTGGCATGATTATCCTGGTTATCCAGCCACATGAGCATAGCCGGGTCTTTGGAAAGTTCAATCAACAGGTTATCGAATGTCCCCATACCGTGCTTGCGGAACATATCAATCTGGTTGGTAACAACCCTGCTTTGGATCAGTTTGGTAGAGCCTGTGGCGAACAACCGGTGCCAAAAGAGGCACATCTTCTCCCGTAGAGGAGTATCGGTCATCACCAACCAGTACATCCAATGGGGTCCTCCTGAACCCCTTAGTTCAGACTGATCCATGTGAAAACGACGAATCAGGTCATATGGGATTACATCTGGATGGTCCGGGTTCAGTAACTCGTCCAAGATCACATCGTAACCTACAGCAAGGGCCTTATCCATCTCGGGAGGAGTGGCACCGAAGCCAGCCCTCCGAAGCAAATGAGCCATGAGTAGAGATTCCTGCCTAGATTTGACCGTGGTCATTTATCACTAACCTCCAAATCCGAAAAGCATCAACTAGTCTAGACTAGACTTTTTTAGTGCGCGAACGCAAGTAGGCCCAAGAGGCTCTGGGGCCCCTCTGTATCTGTGTTAACCCTCTTGAATGAACATCGCTCCCTTTTCGGCGATCATTACGGTCGGGGCGTTGGTATTACCGGAGGTGATCCGGGGCATGATAGATGCGTCAATAACTCTGAGCCCTCCGACCCCGTGAACCGAGAGACGATCATCAACCACCGCCATAGGATCCCTGCCCATCTTGCACGTGCCGACCGGGTGGAAAATGGTGGTGCCCAGGTCGGCCGCCGCACTTATCAGATCACGGTCACTATCTAGATCGGGGCCCGGTTTCATCTCAGACGGCCTGTATCTGTTCAAGGCGGGCGCCGCCATAATACGACGGGTGAACCGGATCCCTTCTACGGCGACCATCTGATCCTCGTCAGTCGAGAGACAGTTCAATGTAATTCCCGGAGAGTGATCCGGTTCGGGGCTCTTGATGCGTACATGACCGCGGCTGCTAGGCCTCAGGTTACAAACAGAAGGCGTAATCGCATTGAAGCTGTGCAACGGCTCACCAAATTTGTCGAGAGAAAGCGGCTGGACGTGCCATTCCATATTGGGTGAGGGCTGGTCCGGGTCGCTCTTGGCGAAAGCTCCCAACTGGGACGGTGGCATAGTAAGCGGACCTGTCTTAAAGGCCATATATTCCAATCCCATCGCAACCTTCCCGAGCAATGAATTGGCGCGCTGGATGAGCGTACCCGTATTCTCTACTTTGTACACGGAACGAATCTGTATATGGTCTTGCAGGTTGTCGCCAACACCAGGGAGGTCGTGAAGCACCTCGATGCCTTTGCTACTCAGTAGCTGGCCGGGACCGATTCCCGAAATTTGCAGGATTTGCGGAGAACCGATAGTGCCAGCAGAAAGGACCACCTCACGGGATGCGTTGAAGCTGAACTTGCCGCTATCGCCCAGACGTACTTCAACACCCGCGGCCCTCTTGCCATCTGGTCCGTCCTCGATAATCAGGTTTTGCACGTGCGCGTTTGTTATCACGGTAAGATTCGGCCTGGCCATAACTGGCCGCAGGAAGGCCCTAGTGGCGCTCCAACGCCTGCCGCGGCGTTGGTTCATCTGAAAGTAGGCGTTACCAAAGTTGTCGCCCCGGTTAAATTCTTCGATTTTGGGGATCCCACATTGCTCGGCCGCATCCCGCCAGGCTTCTAGTATCTCCCAGTTCACCCGGCGTTCCTCAACTCGCAGCTCCCCTTCGCTGCCGTGAAATTCATCCGCGCCGTGTTGGTAGTTTTCAGACTTTTTAAATATAGGGAGGACATCGTCCCACCCCCATCCCCGGTTCCCGAGACCTTCCCAATAATCGTAGTCGCTACGCTGTCCCCGCATGTACACCATGGCGTTGATTGAGGAACAGCCTCCGAGCACCTTCCCTCTGGCGTATCCGATGGTTCGTCCGTTCAGTCCAGGGTCCGGCTCTGTCTGATAGCACCAGTCGGTTCGCGGATTTCCTATCGTGTAAAGATAGCCGACCGGTATATCAATCCAGAAATAATTATCTTTCCCTCCGGCTTCCAATAGAAGGACGCTAACGTTGGGGTCTGAGGAAAGCCTGTTGGCCAGCACGCATCCGGCAGTTCCCGCTCCGATAACTATATAGTGATAGTTCATGTTCAAAGCTCTACCACGAACAATGTCCTCTGGAAATTACAGGTATCTTCGCAAACGTCCCGGGAGTGGTGTGAGTTCAATGATTCGTCCAAGGCAATCACTTCAGACCGCTGGGCCTGAGGTGTTGGATTTTGTTTCTGGTGGAGACTTGGGCGCCTTGAACTCCCATTTAAGGAGTGATTGTCTTCATCATATCATGCTCTCTCCCGGTAGGTCCGAGCATCGCAAAGTTGCTGCAATGAGGAAGGTCCATTATCCTTCCATGAACCAACAGGTACGAACGTATTAATTTTGGCTATTCTGGTCAGTAGAGAAGAGTAACAGGGGTATTACTCGGAAACGAGTAATCGTCGTGTAGCACTGAATCCAATATGAAGCGAGTATTTGATTCCAGGAGTGGTGCCAGAAAATCCAGAACTTGAGGGGACTTCATGAAATACGATGTGATAGTAGTTGGTTCTGGCTCTGCAGGTAGCGTTGTAGCTACGCGCTTAAGTGAGGATCCGCAGCGGTCTATTCTTTTAATCGAGGCAGGTCCGGATTATCCAAAATTTGAGCATCTCCCTGATGAAATCAAATTCGGCTATTCATCTGGGGTAGATCTTGTAACTACCCATCATAATTGGGATTTTCAAGCTCGTGGTACTGACACTAGTGGGGTAATTGACATACCTCGGGGCAAAATTACAGGAGGGACTAGTGCCATAAACGGGCAGGTGTTCTTGCGGGGAGACCCGGAAGATTTTGACGCGTGGGCTGCCATGGGCAACGAGGAATGGAGCTTTCAAAAGGTCCTAAACTACTATCGGAAAGTTGAAACCGACAGCGATTACGGTGGCAGTGACTTTCATAATACTGACGGACCAATTATTTGCCATAGGTTCCCTAAATCTGAGTGGTTGCCACCGCAACAAGCCTTCTACACTGCCGCTAGGGCAGCAGGATTTTCAGATTGCCCTGACTTCAATCATCCGGAAGGACATGGGGTTGGAGCCGTGCCTTTAAACAATCCTAACGGTATAAGGTTGAGTGCCGCTCTGGGTTATTTGAATATGGCACGACATCGGATAAATCTTACGATTAAATCTGATTGCACCGTTCACAAAGTGGTGATAAAGGATGGCCATGCTACTGGAGTTGAAGTGGAAAGTGGCGGTGAACAGTTCACAGTAGAAAGCAATCAGGTTGTTCTCAGCGCCGGAAGTATTGGATCACCCCATATTTTGATGCTCTCCGGCATTGGCCCCGTGGAGCAATTAAACGCAATAAATATACCTGCTACTCTTGAGCTTCCAGGGGTCGGACAGAATTTAAGAGACCATCCCATTGTGATTGTCAGTTTCCAACCTCATGCGGAACACGTTCTGGAAACCTCAAAACCCCGAATGCAGCTTGGGATGCGTTGGACTGCTCAAGATTCTAGTTTCCGAAACGATGCCCAGGTGCTTATGTGTTCTGTGATGATGATTGACCCTTTTGCCGCAGACACCGCTCGCATCACGGCTGGTTTGAGAATTGGCATGTACTCGTTCGTGAATTTGGCAAAAAGTTCGGGAGAACTAAGGATCACCTCCGCGGATCCTAAGGACACTCCATTTTTGGATTTACGCTATTTTGAAGATGCGTTCGATCTTAAGCGAATGAGGGAAATAATTAGAACTTGTGTTGACATTGGGGAACATGAGGCTTTTAACCAAATCATTGAAAGCAGAATAGCCCCGACGGATGTTGAATTAGAGTCAGATAATGCTCTGGATGAGTTTATTCGTCGAACTGTAGTCAGCGCCCAACACCTGTCCGGAACTTGCAAAATGGGTCCATCGTCAGATTCTATGGCTGTTGTAGACCAATATGGTTCGGTTCACGGCATCCACGGATTGCGAGTTGCGGACGCCTCAATAATGCCTGACTGCATACGGGCTAACACAAACCTAACCACAATGATGATCGGAGAACGGATAGCCGACTTCATTCGCCAAGCGTAAAGCGGCCGGCACTTCCGGATCATAACGCTCGGCGGTCGGCAGTATACGATACCCAAGTCATCAGCAAGTTGGCGGGTCTGATGACTTGGTCCGGTGGGACTCCGCACTAGCGCTTGCAGTTTGGCCGTAGACCGCTCCGAAAAGAGAGTGCAGCAAACCCGAGCAGAATAAGGAGTAAAGTTTGAGGTGCCGAGCGGCCGACATCGTGATCTACGACTTCGAGGACCTCAGGAACACCGATGCCGAGATTGTCTACGACCTGCCGGGCGGCGAGTGGCGGCGGGTACAGAAAGCGGAAGGCTACCGCTGGACCGTCGTTAACCGCGAAGTAACCTTCGAGGACGGCGTTCCCACCGGAGCCACCCCCGGTAAACTGCTGCGCCACGGTAGGAGCTAAGGGTTTAACCGCAGAACCCCACAACCGCTAGGGACGGTCGCGGGCCTTACGTCACCCCCTTATCGGGGCCCACTGATACACCATGGCCTCCTCTTTGGCCCCGCGTTGCTCCACGATGTTGCAAGCAATTGAGCCTTGCGGTAGGCTTGCCGCAACATCAGCTGTGGAGGGATCACAAAATGGCTTCTTCTGCCCAACCCAATTTGCCTGGCCGGCTCGGCGACTCCGCTAGGTCCTTAAAGAACGATCCCCGTACTGATCCTCGCTTGGTCGCAGCTCTCGCCGAGTTTGGTCTCGACGAAGCCGCACCCCCTGGGCCAGTAACTGCTGGGTCACCACTCGGGGAAATACTCGAGTTCTGTGCCGATGCGGAAGTAGGATTCCAGGGTATCTTCGATACATTCTTCACTGAGTTGCCGGAGATTAAGAACGTCGATAGGCGCACCGAGGTGATAAAGGGAGTCGATGGCAACGACATCAAGCTGTATATCCACAAGTCAACGGACGCTTCTGGCCCTTTGCCGTGCGTTTATCACGTCCACGGCGGCGGCATGGCTATATTGGAGGCGACCGGCAGCCAATATACGCGTTGGCGCGATGAGCTTGCCGCGTTGGGTATGGTGGTGGTCGGTGTGGAATTTCGCAACGCCGCCGGAAAGCTGGGCAACCACCCGTTTCCTGCCGGACTCAATGATTGTATGAGCGGGCTACAGTGGACATTTGAAAACAAAACCGCCTTAGGGATCAGTAGGATAGTGGTGTCAGGTGAGTCAGGGGGTGGCAACCTCGCTCTGGCGGTTGGTTTAAAGGCCAAAAAAGATGGCAAACTCGAACAGATCGATGGGATATATGCGATGTGTCCGTACATCTCCAACGCATGGGCCAACAAGAACCAGGAGTTACCATCACTGTACGAATGCGACGGCTACTTCCTCAACACAGTCGGGATGGGTGCGATGGCCGCTGCGTATGACCCCGGTCACGAGAATGACAGAAACCCGCTCTGTTGGCCGCTTTTCGCTGAGAATCAGGACCTGCAGGGTCTGCCACCTCACGTGATTTCGGTGAACCAACTGGACCCTTTGCGGGACGAAGGATTGAAGTTCTACCAGATGCTCGGTTCCGCCGGTGTAAGCGTCTACAGCCGGACCGTCAACGGCACGAGTCACGTTGGCGATATGTGCTATCCAAAAGCGCTACCAGAGGCGTTTGCGGCTACAATCCGAGACATCAAGGGCTTTGCAGACTCACTATAATCGGCCCTGGTGACGCCGTTACGAAACACCTGCCGGCCGGCCGCTGGTCCACCATTCTGAAGACAGATGGTTCCGAAAACAAGGAGGGGCACAGGAATTCTGTGCCCCTCCTTTGAGGTGCGGATAAACCCCTAACCCCTGCCGTAGCGCATTCTAGCGCGTCATCTTAGCCTAAACAAATAAGACCCCCAGCATCATGATGATGCTGGGGGTCTTATCCGGTTTTTGGTGGAGACGGGGGAGAGTTGAACTCCCCGTCCAGAAGAGCCCATAGACGGATATGCTACAAGCTTGTTCGGTGTTTTGTTTCTCACCCTAGTGAAGCGCCACCGACGGAGCTTCCAGAGGGCCAGCCGGTTAGTCTTTGACCGCCTTACCGGCGTTAGGCAGACCGCATCCCAGATTTATGGCGCCTGACTTCCCCGCCTCCGGGAATAGCAGGGAGCAGACGTAGCCGCTGTTAGGCGGCTAGGGCGAACTGTCTATCTTCGCCAGTTGTTTTTTGCCATCTGTTTAACGAGATGGATGGCACCTCGGCTTGCAATCCGCTACGAGACGCCCCTGTCGAACCCGCGCGGCCCCGTATGCAATCATATTCTCCCACGCCTAAGCACGCTGGTCAAACTCGGAGAGCCTCCTTCTGCTCCTGCCGCAACTCTCCGGACATCGTCCCACATGACATTGCACTAGTATTTTCCCTATGCGACTATTCGTTTCGTATCGCGAGCGTCTGAGCGCTCCCGAGGAGCTGATATCGCGTCCTCAAATATGAATCAGGCTGCCCAGCCAGCGCCGACTGCCCCCACCGGAACTACCAAAAAAGTTGCGTGGAGAATGGCGTTCGCGGCAGTCGCCGCGGCCACCACCATAGTGGTGGCCGCGGTTGCAGTGGTCATGTTGACCGGCTCACCCGGGCCCGTCGCCGCCGACATCTCTGTACAGGAGATGGTGAACCGCGTGGAATCCGACAGGCCCCGGGACCCAGCCACGGATGCTGTCAACTTCTTGCCGGCCGTTCTGGGGCAAGACCTGCGACCGGGCGACGGCCTGAAGACCTACGACGCTAGCGAGGCCCGGGTAGACATCGT
The DNA here is from genome assembly GCA_964645515.1 of uncultured Dehalococcoidia bacterium. Lineage (GTDB taxonomy): Bacteria > Chloroflexota > Dehalococcoidia > Lucifugimonadales > UBA3495 > VXOI01. The sequence goes on from CAZYBD010000240.1 coordinate 7,260, forward strand.
TGTAGGCTCTTCCAGCCGAATCACCCGCACCAAGCCGAATACCCTCTGGCGGCTAGGCCAATTCGCCTTGGAAGAGGACACAATTATCGAGTTGAACCGAGGTCGTGTCTTCCTGTTCGACGATGCCGACGGGACCGCCCCCCGGCCCATCAAAATTATCACACCAGCGGGCACGGCGTTTCCCAGAGGCACCTGGATGAGTTTCGCCTATGACCCAGTGACCGAAGAAGCGGAGTTGCAGTGCTTCCGGGGCACCTGTGTGTTTGAAAACGACTTCGGCACTCAAGTTTTAGTGGACGAGCAGAAGTCCACGGCCACGGTGGAAACCGCCCCTGAAGAACCCCTGGGGATGACGTCGGAGGAAACTTTGGTATTCGAGGGGTTGCCGGAGGTTAAGACAGGAGAAGTCATTATCCCGACTGTTGAACCGTCGAGCCCCACAACGTCGCCCACTCACACCCCTCCGGCGACCACTCCACCCCCGAGGCTCACTACTGCGCATACAGAAACAACGTCACCTACGGAGGTCACCGCCTCGGCGCCCCCGCCGACCATTGGTCCGGGGTCAACAGTGATCGTACCTTCTCAAGTCGAGCCTAACCAGTCTCCCGCAGTCGAGTTGCCGCCCGTACCGGCCTCGGAATCAGAGTCCACGCCGCCGATCCCCAGGCCGACGCAGGGACTCACCCCAGTATCGGCCGCCACGCTACAGCAGTCGCAGTCCTCTAGTCCTACGGCCTCTCCATCACCAACGCCTACTCCTACCCCCGCGCCCGCGCCTACTCCTACCCCCGTGCCCACGCCTACTCCTACCCTCACACCGACTACAGCCGCACCTCCAATAACTGTGCCGCTGCCGCCCTCGAGCCCGTCCACTCTGCCACACATTTTCGTCGGCACCGCATTTATAGACGGTCAACCAGCCCCTGAAGGGTCTGAAATAAGCGCCTGGATGGACGGTTTCTCCGAGCCATTGGCCGAAACAATTGTTAGCCCCAACGCTGTTAACTCCAACGCTTTCACCATCTTGGTTCCGGAATACGGAACGGGGATCATGTCCGGTCGGGAGATAGAGTTCCGGTTGGGCGGACTGGCGACTACACCCAGGCACGGCTGGGTGTCGGGTGGTGCCGACGTAGTGGTGCTAAATCGCGTGTCTGAAGCCGGCAGTTAACCCCGCTGCCTAACCTACCAATAACATACGCGGCAGGGTAATGCGAACGTAGAAGACGTTGCATTTCTGGTAAATGGGCAATGAAAACCCCAGTCAGGCCGCAGGGGAACTGAAAAACCAATCTTGTGTTGGAAGTGTAGGATACCGACCCTAACCTTGCGATCTTTTGTGCTGAGTTGGATGAATAGACAAAATACCAGTCTATCTTTCGAGTCAGGCCAATAGACCTGTTATCCTAAGCGGAATCGATCTTTGCGGAGGGCAATATGCCAGACCTCGACCTCATGGCGGCGGCGGTGGGCGCACTACTGAAAGAGAAGGGACAGAGCATCGCCATAGCCGAGTCCGCCTGCGGCGGATTGATATCAGCATCACTAGTGGCGGTGCCGGGTGCGTCAGCATACTACGTTGGCGGTACCGTAATATACACACGAGTCGGGCAAAAGGCCCTGCTACAGGTGCCTGACGAGACCATGGCCAGCATGCGGGCCAGTTCCGAACCCTACGCCCAGTTGAACGCCAGCAGGGTCCGGGAATCCATGAACACCGTCTGGGGCTTGGCCGAGACCGGGGCCAGTGGCCCAACCGGCAACCGTTACGGAGACTCGGCTGGTCACGCCTGTATCGCCGTATCCGGGCCGGTGGAAGAGGTAATCACCATTGAGACTGGCGATTCGGACCGTGGGGCCAACATGTGGGTATTCGCCACCAAGGCCCTGCAGTTGTTGGAAAAGTGCGTCCGGGAGCACCGATAGACCGCTACGCGGACCGCACCTAGAAGAGGAGTCGTACTATGCCAATAGTAGAGTCCAAGCTGGTCGAATTGGGCTACCAATTGCCAGCGCCGCCAAAACCTGCCGGCAACTACCTACCGGTTACCCGGAGCGGAAACCTGATGTGGATGGCCGGTGTCGGGTCACGAAGCACCGACAGTTACAGAATCGCGGGCAGGTTGGGAGAAGACCTGACGTTGGAGCAGGGTTATGCCGCGGCTAGGATGTGCGCCTTGAACCTGTTGGCACGAATGAAAGCCGAACTGGGCGATTTGGACTACGTTACCCGCATTCTCAAAGTGGTCGGCATGGTAAACAGTGCGCCGGACTTCACCGACCAGGCGCTGGTGGTCGACGGCGCGTCCGACCTGTTCCATGCACTGTTCGGAGACCGCGGTTGGCACAGCCGTACGGCCCCTGGAATCGCTGCGGCGCCGGGAAACATAGCGGTGATCATAGACTGCGTGGTTGAAGTCTCCAACGACGCACCTCCGCCGACAACTTAGCAAGCGGCACATCAACATTGGAACACATTCGACTCTACAACGAATTGGCCTACTTGTGGCCGGTAATCAGCCCTCCCGAAGATTATGCCGAAGAAGCCAAGCACTGGCGGAAGGCTATTCGCGCGCACCTAGGACCAGGAAGGCACCACCTGCTCGAGTTGGGCGTCGGAGGCGGCCACAACCTTTCCCACCTGACCAACTACTTCCAGGCCACCGCAGTTGACATTTCCCCCAAGATGCTGGACATCTCGAGGCAGCTAAACCCGGATGTCGACCACCACCTTGGCGACATGCGCACCATCCGGTTGGCCCGGAAATTCGACGCAGTCCTGATACATGACGCCATTGCCTACATGTTGACTGACGACGACCTGCGAGCAACTTTCGCCACCGCTAGAGAGCATCTAAGAGAAGGCGGGCTGTTGCTTGTGGCCCCCGATTTGGTGCGTGATGATTTGGCGGAAGGAACGGTGCTCACTTGGTCCAGCAAAAAAGGTGACATCGAAGTAGAGATCGAAGAACGCATCACCGACCCGGACCCATCGGATACGCAAGTCGAGTCACTCTATACCTACACCATCAAAGAGGGCGGAGTAGAGCGAGTGGAACTGGACACCCACACGTCTGGGCTCTTCCCCATCGCAACTTGGATTCGCCTCTTTGAGGAAGCCGGATTCAAGGCGCGTCGGCTCCAGCTACCCGGTCACGAGGGTTACGGTCAACATTTGTTCTGCGCCCTGGTAAGACAAAAACAACTCTAGTTGACCGCCCTCAGAACCATCAGAACCGCTTGCCCCATGCTAAGACAATTGCCCAACTCCAAAACCCGCAGCAGTCCCAGCACTATGACCGGTGAGCCCACCGGCAGCTTGGGCCGCTCCCCCAACAATAAGATCCCAAGAGTAAAAGATATGGAGGCTGCAACGAGATCATCGGCAACGTGCAGGCGATCCAGACCATCGATATGGCGGAATCGTGCAACACCCCAGCCAACGGGTAAGCCAAGAATCCCATCAAAGCGATCCAAGCCAGACCAGAAAGCAGAAGAGATTTGATCTCTGCAAAACACGGCCCGCAGGCAGTGACACCCACCTTGAATCACCCAGTAGGACGGTAAAGAAAGTGGCAAGGCAAAGCGGGATGTGTTGAGCCCCGGGGCATATGAGTCTGCTCCCGAGACCGAAACCGGTGGTCCAGATTGTGGCCACAATTAATGTCAGGGCAACAACTAGTAGCTAACCGGTGAGATCACGGTTATCTCACTATTGGTGCATTCTGGATGGCCGAACATCAGTCATTTCGTAGACTCGATATTAATCGTTCCGGGCATCTACCGACTCCCGGGAACCGCGTAGCAGACGCCTGAAAATCCCCTTATCCCCCTTCCCCAATGGGGCCACTGAACTTTCAACAACATTCCTCTAAGATCTCCACCATTCGGTCGAAGCAGAAACCCACGAACCTATCATCCTCGAGCAGGTCGAGGCCTTCAGTCTACCTCTTCCCTGGCCCACGCCCTGATGAGGTGGTATGCGATGGCGATCGAGCCAGGGATGGCAAGCACATCGCTCTTTTCATCCAAGGCCAAGAGCACTTCTTTGCGGTCAAACCATTGGACGTCGGCCATCTCTTCATCGTCTTTTATGATCTCAGTTGTAACTGCATCGGCATGGCAGCCGATCATTAATGACGAAGGAAAGGGCCATGGCTGAGAAGAATGGTAGCGGACCGCGCCGACCTGTATTCCTGCTTCTTCCATGACCTCCCTGGCCACGGCTTCTTCTATAGTCTCCCCTTGGTCCATGAACCCCGCCAGAGCGGAGTACCTTCTCATCTGAACCAGGCGGCCCCGGGATTGGCCCAACAGACAACGGTCATGGTCGGTCACCACGGCAATCACGACAGGGTCAGTTCGCGGGTAGTGCTCGGTCTCGCACTTGGGGCACCGTCGAACTTGACCGCCCCGGGCGATGTAGGTCTCATGGCCACATACGGAGCAGAACATGTAACGGTTGTGCCAGCTAAGCTGCGCTCGGGCTTGGGCAACAATCCCAGAGTCGGTCCCGCTGAGATACTCGGCGGCGGCTCGGGCATCTTCAAATGACAGCTTTCCATTGTCTTGGAGTTCTTTAACCGCCAGTTCGTGCGAGGACACATCGACCACAAAATGGGCTACTCCGTCCAAGAGGCCCAAAAAGATAGGTTCGGTCTCTACCTTCAGCCGGTCCAAATCCGCTGCACCCAGCCAAACTAGGCCCGGCTCCGAGCCCGGTGTGATGGGGACGTTCAGGCCTTGCATGGGCAACAGCCTGCTCTTACGGTCTTTGGTCATACGAGAGATCCACTCTTCGTCTCGGCGTTCTCGTTCGCCACGGTCCAATGGGTTGTCCGCAAAGATGTGCGGAATATTGATTCGTTCGTTCATATATTCTTACGCTCTAGATCTTGCCTTCCGGCACTAGTGTATTGTGGAGTGCAATCGTCGATTAGTCCACTACAGCGGCGGTAGGCGAAGCCCTCCTTTTCTTCGGTAAGGTCGACTCGTAAACTGACTTTGGCGATCGTGTTCTGCTTATACGACCCACGTCCTAGATGACGATCGAAACTATATATCGCCGATCCTGACGGAGGTGAATGCAATGTGAGGTTACGAGCCCTCCTGATGAACGTCTTCCAACATGCTAGAAGAACTACCGTCCCGGACTTTAATCAGACCTGCGTTCAATGCTGCTTTCCTTGATAAACACAGCCGACGGCACCGGTTTCATGGACGAAAACTGTATCGAGTATCAGGAGTTCCCAAGGCAGACGACGTGTTAAGATATGCGTCGATCACGTTAGCCGGATCCTGGTCAAATTGGAGCTATCGCGCCGGAGCGAGGCTACCGTTTTCGCGACCTAACACTGGCTAATAAACCCAGACCCCCCGCCGAGGTATGGTAGTAGCCGGCCAAAGCACAAATCCGTTGTCGATGGAACAGGGACGATGACCACTATCCTACTTGTAGGCGCCGGTGGTTTCATAGGCTCCGCACTCCGGTACCTAATCAACAAGGAAGTCCAGCAGCTGCTGATCAGTCCGTCGGGATTCCCGTATGGTGTGCTGCTGGTAAACGTGGTGGGCTGCCTGTTGATCGGAGTGCTAGGCGGACTAGCGTCTAGTCACGGGATTTTCAGCATCTCCAGCGGAAGTCGGGCCTTTCTGTTTATAGGAATGCTCGGTGGATTCACCACGTTCTCCGCCTTTGGGTATGACACCGTGACGCTGGCGAAGGACGGCGATATTACAATGGCCATCGCTAACGTGGCCCTACAAATCGTATTGGGGCTGGGGGCTGTATGGGTAGGCTACAAACTGGGAGCACTGTAGGCATCAGTCGCTAGTTACCTTACCCAGTAAAGCCTCGGCTGGCCCGGTGACAACCGACCTTTCAAGAAACCCGCAACCAAAGGTCTGCCGCTGCCCAAGTACCGCCCGGACCCAGCTTCGCCCCCGATGGACTTCAAGAACTTTAACCCCGCACCGTCTGGATGAACTGCGCCTTGGTTGCCAGATCGCCGACAGCTTACCCTCAGCCTAAAGGTTCAGCGCGTGCTCCTCGTAGTCCTTCACCTTGTCGTAAATCTGTAGGCGGTGGTTACCGGCTTCCAGTATGAAGAGCCGGTCTTGATCATCCACTTTGACAGCGGTCGGCCGCCGAAAACGCCATTCAGGCTCCATGTTGGCACGCCGCCTGGCTTTGACGATATCCGGGTTGGCGTTGATGTAGGTCATGGTCCACGGCGAGGGTTCCTGGGCGTCACCCACGAGAGTCGTGATGAACGTCCCATCCGGAGCATAGACCTGTACTCGATTGTTGCCCCAATCAGTCACGTAGACGTCGCCTTCCGAGTCAACAGCTACGTCGGTAGGGTTGCTGAGGGCACCTACCCCGGACAGGGTGCCCTCGAACTTGAACAAAAAGTTGCCCGCGGAGTCGAATTTCTGAACCCGGTTGTTACGCCAGTCAGCGACGAACGTGTTGTCGTTGGCGTCAATGCAGATTCCCCAGGGCATGTCTAACTCACCATCGCCGGAGCCTTGCCTGCCGAAGGAGCCGAGCGAGGAACCTTCCTTGGTGAACTTTTGGATCCGATGGTTGAGGCTGTCCACCATCAACAGATTGTCGTTGGAGTCGAAGGCAAGCCCGGCCGGGGCGTTCACCTGACCGTCACTGCTGCCCGGGCTGCCCCACTTGGATAGGAACTGACCGTCCTTGTCGAAGACCGATATACGGTTCAGGTAGTCGTCCGACACGTAGATGTTGCCGGTCCGATCCAAGGCGATGGAGCGAGGCCAAACGAACTGGCCGTCGCCGGAACCGGGACCGCCGAACTGGCCGACGTACTCATGGTCCAGGGTGCAGACCGTAATCCTTTGGCCCAAGTCCTCAGCGCCTCTGAAGACTACATACAGCGTATCTCCATTTAGGGCGAAGTCCTGGGGTGTCCAGAAGCCTTGTCCCGACAACCCATACATGCCGAAACAGAAGCTGAAGTCAAATGTCCGGCCAGACGCAACGGTTGTTAGCATTCTGTGACCCTCCTGAAAACTCGGTTTACACGAAGTCCATCTGCTCGAATTTGCCGCCCACGATGGGCACCGGGTCGAGGCCCAGCCAGCGATCCACAATAGTCGAGTAGAAGCCCCTAAAGTCGTAGTTGGGAGCCAGATCCCCTTGAGACAGGTCTTCAGGCCGGATCGACGGATAGGTGCCATACATTCCGCCCTTGACCTGGTTGCCGATGACAAAAGCAACTCCTCCGGCCCCGTGATCGGTGCCGGTGCCGTTGTCTTTGACACGCCGACCGAACTCGGTGAAGAGCATCATAACCACGTCGTCTCCGGCGTCGTGCTCATTCAGGTCGTCAAAGAAATCACTGATGGCCCTCGACAGGTCGGTCCACAGCTTGACATGCGCGGGCGGCTGGTTGAAATGGGTATCATAACCCACGTGCTGGGTGTAAAAGACCTGAGTGCCCAGATCTGCCAGATGAACTCTGGCCACATCTCGCAGCGCCGCGGCAATGGGAGTTTCCGCGTACTCGATGGTCGAGGAGTACTTCTCGGGGGCGACCTTGATGATGTCAGCTCCCCGGAGAGCGTCTCGGCCGATCTGCCCGAGGTAGTCCATGACGGCGCCGGTGCCCACGGCTGGGGAGTACATCCTGGCGAAACGCTCCAGGATTTGCTCGCGGTCGTCGCCTACGCCAGGAGCGTTGGACAGCACACCGTAGGACTCGAGGTTGGAAACCGATGTGACGGGCACTCCGCGCAGCGCCAATGCCCGCGGCAGCCCTTGACCAAAGTTCACGCCTTTCAAGACGTTCTCGCCAATGGGATCCAGGTCGCGTATGACCTTGCCGGCCCAACCTTCGGTTCCCACTATGTCGGGTTCGCAGGTGTGCCAAATATCCAAGGACCGGAAATGGGACCAGGGAGAGTTCTCATACCCTATACCGTGGATTACCGCCACTTTGCCTTCGTCGTATAGCTGCTTCACCGGCCCCATGTTGGGGTTGAACCCTAATCCACCATCTACATCGATAGGCAGAACCTGATCCTCCGCTATGGAGACCCTGGGTCGGGCATCGCGGTAGTGCCCGTTGTTGTAAGGGACGATTGTGTTTAGATAATCGTTGGCCCCGGTAAGCTGTAGAACCACCAAGACCGGGTCTTTTTTAGTTGTAGCCATGCTCCGCTCCTCTCCTGACACCAAAGTGCTATGTTAGGCGAACTGGAAATCCCGAGACGCGGCGATTAAAGCCAGCATCACGCCGATGCGTGTTTCGGACTTAGCGCCCTCTGCGTCGGTACTCCAAGCAAGGTTTCCGCCAGCCCGTGCGTGCTCTAAAAGTTCGGTCCTGGTCGTTTCACTCACCTCCAGCGGCCCCACCAATTCCAAGCAGCCATCGACGAATTCCTCAGGGGCAAGGGCGCCACGTCCCCTAAGATTATCAACGATGGAACGGATGCCGGGCAGTGAAGTGTCTCCCATCAGATTGGCCGCGAAATTGACCCGCCGCACCAAGGCGCCACCGTCAATCCATTCGGAGCCGGTGTGCCAGCTTTCGACGCTGGGCGGATTGAGTAGGTCCTGGCCCTGGTAGGCGGCTTCCAGCGCGAGTTTTTCGAAGCCGGGCCGTGGGCCCTGGTAGTTGCCCGTCAGACGGGCAGTCCCGATTACCAGCTCCGCCGGGCTCTTCACCCGGGAGAAGCGAGCATCCTTGAAGAAGTCGGAATTGAACATAACTCTGAGGATCGAACGGATGTCACCATCTGAATCGTTGTAAGCCTTGACCAATTGGTCAATGGCGTCTGGGTCGTTGGGCGGTGTGATGTTCCAACTAGGGACCTGAGGCTCGTCGGCGACAAAGAAGTTATAGAGGTGACGGGCCAAAAACCGGGATGTTGCCGGCTGTTTGACCACGATTTCGATAATGTCGCCACCATCGAAAGGCCCAGTCTGGCCCAAAAACGTCTTCTCCCCACCGTCGTGGTCTTCCGGACGAAACTCGAAGTTCCAGTGGTAGCGCCCCAGTGGATTACGAGGGATCTTGGGGGCGATAGTCCAACCTGTGAAAGCACGCGACGCCTCTTTGATATCGTCCTCTGAATAGTTGCCCACGCCCATGGAGAAGAGTTCCAAGAGCTCCCTCCCCCAGTTTTCATTAATTGACCCCATATGGTTGCCATTGTTGTCCAGCCAGAAGATCATGGCCGGATTCTTGGCCAGTTCTACCAAAAGGTCTTGGAATTTACCCAAACCATACTGCCTAAACATGGCAATCTGGGCGGTCAGTTCAGGCGGATTATCCACTTTGGAGTTACCAGTGGCGAACAACTGGTGCCAAAAGAGTGTCATCTTTTCTTCAAGGTGCCTATGGGTGTTTATCATGCGATAGACCCACTCGGCCTGGTTGATGGGGGCTGCCCCCGCCATTTCGTAGCCCGGCATGAACCTGAAGAGAATGCTCTCGTCGACCGGAGCCTCATTTTCGGGGTGCAGTAGCTCCTCTACGGTAGCCTCGTATCCCTTGGCTGCGCGGGCCTCCAACTCCTCTCGTGAGGCACCGAATCCCGCCCGCCGCATGAGGTGAGCAAAGAGTGCGATTTCCTGTGTGTCGGGCATAGTATCTCTCCTGATGGAGCTGCTATTTACGCATTGAAAAGAAGTCCCGCATATCGTATCAGTAGCCCAATATGGGGTCAATAATCGGGCAGTGTCGGCAATGCTTGTGTGGTAATAAATATTGCTTCCCGCCGTCTCCGTGGGCGGTTTTGCGAACGCGATAAAAGCCCGAGCCCAGTAAAGTCCTTAAACAATTTCAGAGAAGATAGGGGGTGCCTTAGAAGGAGATTGAGCCACTTTCAACTAACCCGTCCCGAAATGACTTTACCCACTGAGTTAGCGGTTATCCTGATGTAGCACGACGGCATCAAATGGGCTAATGCAATGGCATTAGCTACGGGTTCAGGGAATAGGTGAAGCAGCAAAACCGCACTGCTGGGCTAATCAACTCACCGAAGGTTGCAACCGTGATTGGGGAGCTAGCAAAGCACGCTAGTACTGACGATATCTCGACGATATCTCAGAGACAAAGTTCAAACCCGCTAAGACGCTGAATTTGGGAAATTCTAACAGACTAGATAATGTTGCTGGTTTAGCTTCAGAGAGGGACGAAGATAAATGACGTCCCATGCAGGATTCGAACCCGATACCCCTTCCTTATAGAGCATCTCGCTTAATGTGAAGTAAAAGATCGTTCTTTCCATATGCGAATTTGGCTGATAGAGTTGCGAATTAGATCAATTAGCAAACTTTCGGCATCTCAATGGAGTGCCTAAACAGGAAGACTCTGAGTTATAGCGGCGACCCATTGTCGCTGTGGCCCGCAGAATATGGGCACAACAACCGGCTATTGTGGTGGGGGCCAGGCTCACCACACGGGTCAATTCCTTGACACCCTCCTGATGCTGACCTATCATCACACGCCACACGCGGATACGTAAGGAGGGGTTTTGAAAGGTCGCGTAGTTGTAATCAAAGAGTACACGAAGCCGTTCGTTATCGAGGACTACGAGGTCCCAGACCCTGAACCAGGGGCCATACTGCTCAAGATAACTCAGGCCGGCATCTGTGGCTCCGATCTACACGCCTGGCGTGGCGACATGGTAGGAGTTCCGCTGCCGTCTAATGGCCGCGTTATGGGTCATGAAGGTAGCGGAGTAATCGCGAAGCTGGGTGCTGGCGTATCCACCGACTTCCACGGCAGGCCGATCAAGGAAGGCGATCGCCTGATGTACGCGTGCTTCGTACCCTGCAACCGCTGTTACCAGTGCCTTAGAGGCGAACAAAACTGGTGCCCCAATCGCGCCGGAGCCGGTGAAGCGGGCGTGTATCCGTACTTCCAGGGAACCTTTGCCGACTACTACTACATCGAACCGGGTCGGCCCGTGTTCACCGTGCCGCCAGAGCTCCATGACGACGTTTTAGGCTGGATCAACTGTGCGATGGGGACGGTCACGGAGGGGCTTATGAAGGCGGACGCCCAGG
>CAZYBD010000241.1:0-21933 GCA_964645515.1 uncultured Dehalococcoidia bacterium
CGGCATCTGGCAGGTTTTCCCCGGACAGGTTCGCACGGGTCAGGTCGGCGCCGGTCAGGTTGGCATGGCTCAAGTTTGCACCGGACAGATCGGCACCCATCAAGTCTGCGCCTGCAAGGTCCTTCCCAGCAAGGTCAGCATTAGCCAACTGGCATCCCCTGTAACAGAGTGGTTTACCAGCATTCGTATACCAACCGACTTCAGAGCCCGTGGCTATTTCATCAGGTGAAGAACCGCAGGCTGCAAGACTGAATACGACCATAACCAGTATTAGACACAGAAACTGTTTCACGTAATTCAACCTTAATTAACCCTCGGTGCGCATGATGAACAACTTTGGTGGGTTATTCCAGAATTGCGCTGGACGAGTCCGTACCCGCGAGCAAGACGACCTTGGATCTCATCAGAAGATGCCTCCAGCCATTTGTTACGTTGGATATGTACACATAGCGGATCTTTGACGCAACACCTACGGAAGATTATTAGAATCTAAGGTGGTCCTGCCCCGATCATGCCGACACCGGAACCAAATCTGACCTTGTGTCGGCATTTTATCCTCCGCCAAGCGCCAGGTTATCCCTCAGAGTCCCAGGCAAGTATTCTTTGCGAAAAAGCCCACGTCGTTGGAGTTCAGGCACCACGAGCCGGCTGAAATCCTCGTAAGACCCAGGCACATGAGTAGCGGCCAGCACGAAGCCGTCACAGGCCTCCGCTGTGTACCAGGACTCCATCTGGTCGGCCACCTGAGCTGGATTGCCCGCAAAGACCGGAAGCTCCCTTATCGTTCCTCTGCCTGACCATTTAACAAAGTCGTCCACTGTGGGATTTTTGGTGCCACTCTGCTGAATTACCCGGTCTAAGAACCCACGCAGACCGGTCATCGATTCCATGGTGGTGTCTGATAGCGGTTCATCCGCGGGATGCTGGGAGAAATCGTAGTTGAAGACCTCGGAGAGTAGCGTCAACGAATCCACCGGGTTCGCCAGGTCTTCTATCAATTGGAGCTTCTCATTGGCGGCATCCTCGGACTCTCCCACCACAACGTAGACTGCGGGAGCCACCTTCACTGAGTCCGGCGACCTGCCGGACGCAGTAGACCGCTCCCGCATCTCATCCCGGTATGCCTTACAGGCGTCGGAGGTGGGGAAAATCACGAATAGCAGTTCGCCCCAACGGGCGGCGAACTGGCGGCCCCGCTCGCTCTGTCCTGCCTGGATTATCACAGGGTAGCCTTGAGGAGAATGAGGCACAGTCAGCGGACCTCGGGTCTGGAAATGAGCCCCGGCATAGTCCACGCGGTGGACCTTGTCCGGGTCGGCGAACCTGCCTTTTTGCTTGTCTCCGATTAACGCGTCCTTCTCCCAGGAGCGCCAGAGGGCAAGGCTAGCTTCCATGAACTCTTCAGCGGCATCATAGCGGCCACCGTGCCCTATGTGTTGGGCAGCACCAAAGTTCTGTGCCTCGGAGTCGTTGAGGGAGGTCACCACGTTCCAGGCCGCCCTGCCCTTGGTGAAATGGTCTATAGAAGCGAACAGCCGTGCGGTATGGAACGGCGAATAATAGGTGGTGGAATAGGTTGCCCCCAGCCCCAGCCGGGATGTGGCCAGTCCCATAGCGGTGATCACCGGCACCAGGTCCAGCTTGACTACCCTCACTCCATGGGCCACCGCATCCTCAAAGGAGTCGCCGAAACGGCTAGGCATGGCCAACCGGTCATCAACGAAAACCAAGTGGAACTTGGCTGATTCAAGCGTAACGGCGATGTTCTGGTAAAAACCCAGGTCCAGGTAGTCGGGCACGGCTTCAGGGTGGCGCCAAGAACCAGTGTAGTTGGAGCAGTTAGCCGCCTGCATAAAGGCGACCAGCAGCATTTGTCTGCTTTCCTTCCGGCTCATGCAGTCATTGTACCGTTTTCAGTAGCGGGACGGCCGAAATAAATGCGGAGTCCTGAAGACCCCGGCGACGAATCTCCTCCAACTTTCAGAGTGGGCGTTAGTTCCCTACGGCGCCGGCACCGGTGGTCAGGTGCTTGTTGTAGAACGCCAGCACTTTTGACCATCCATCCACCGCCGCCTCTTGACGGTAGCTAGGACGGTCGACCGCGAAAAACCCATGACCGGCGTTGGGGTACATGTGGAACTCGTAGTCCTTTCCAAGACGCTTGAGCTCGGCTTCGGTCTCGGCCACGTCCTGTGGTGAAGGTCTGGGGTCCTCCTCACCGAAGAGTCCCAAGAGCGGGCAACTCAGGCCCTGAGTGAATTCGATGGGCCACCGCGGCATGGCAGGGGTCAGCTGGTCCTGCCCCTGTGTGACGCCACCGCCCCAACAGTCCACCGCTGCGTCCACTCCGGACAGGGTACAGGCCCCTAGGTAGGTCTGACGCCCACCGGAGCAGAAGCCGATGAGGCCAACCTTGCCGTTGGCGTAGGGTAAGCTGCGCAGATATTTCATAGCAGCTTCCACGTCTCCCATAGTCCGGTCATCAGGCATCCCGCCGTTGGCCCGTATACTGTCACTATTTTCTTGAGGTGTGGCCTGGCCCTCCCTGAAATGAAGGTTGGGAGAGATGGTGACGAAGCCGTTGTACGCTAGCTTGCGCGCCATCTCCTTGGAGGCCTCATCCCAACCCGGCATGTGGTGGATCAACACCACGCTGCCGTAGGCACCAGGGCCCAGCGGGCGGGCCAGATAGGCGTCGATCTGGTCGCCGTTGTGTCCGTTTATCAACACGGTTTCCGCGAGCATCCCTTCGTATACCATGACCTTTCCTCCCTGACTAGCCGGTATTTGGGCGTAGCCTACTACCGGCGCATGGGTGCGTCAATGCATCCCTTTCTGGCTATCACTGCCGGTCAGCTGAGCCCATTAGACAGAGTCTGCATGCCAAGGCAAAACCCGCCCGGACTCGGGCACTCTCCGGAGTGAGACCGCCTGGGCGCCAGACCCGTACCCTGTCTTCCGCCCTTGGATAACGGACGATCGATAACAAGTCTATTAGATTTATATAGAGAACAGGACGGCGAAAAAACCAATGATCCCACCAATAAATTCAGCCTCGCTTAGCCAAATATCATTCCGCTGGTGCCCTACTACGCGCCCCACCGAAATACCTCCAATAGCCCTTGATCAAAAATCCCAGAACTAGAGCTACGACGACCAAGAACTTGACCATTAGACCGCCTACGTTCAATAACTGCGGTCCACAGCTTGGGGTTAATTGGCCCGAGGCAATAGGCGCAGCCATACTATTCCTACTTGACGTTGCGCCCACTCGGGGTCTTTCAGAAGAGCAAACAGTCGTCGAATCCGTTGGCAATCAGCGGGGAAGCGTCTATAATTGCCCAAGTCCCATGAGGCACCTTGCTCCTCATAGGTTCGTTTGAATGAGCCACTAGGAGAGTAGTCTGGAATGTCATTGTTACCTGAGCGAATGAAATTCGGGATATTCATGGGCCCGTTCCACCGTGTCGGTGAAAATCCCACCCTGGCAATAGACCGCGACCTAGAACTAGTGCAGTGGCTGGACGCCCTAGGCTACGATGAGGCCTGGATCGGCGAGCACCACAGTGCCGGATGGGAGACAATTTCCTCACCGGAAATCTTCATCGCCGTCGCCGCCGACCGCACCAAACACATCAAGTTGGGCACCGGCGTTGTCAGCATCCCCTATCACCACCCTTTCAATATTGCCAACAGGATGGTGCAATTGGACCACATGTCTCACGGTCGGGTGATGTTCGGTGTCGGGCCCGGAGCTTTGCCTGGCGATGCCCACATGTTGGGCATAGACCCGACCGTGCAGCGCATCCGGATGGATGAGGGTCTGGGTATGGTGATGCGACTGATGACCGAAACCGACCCCATCACCTACAAGAGCGACTGGTTCGAACTCAACGAGGCGATGTTGCAGCTACGGCCCTATACCAAGCCGCATATGCCCATCGCGGTGGCCTCGGTCCAGTCTCCCTCAGGCGTACAGGTGGCAGGAAAGCACGGCGCCTCCGTACTGACCATTACCACTCCCCGCGATCCGGGCAACCCTCAAACTGACTTGGACGCCATCTGGTCTATCGCCGAGGAGTCAGCCGCCGAACACAACCAAACGGTGGACCGCAACGAATGGCGGTTGGTGCTGCCGATACATCTTGCCGAAACCAGGCAAGAAGCTATCGAGCAGGTCCGTTTGGGCGGCGGGCGTTTCCAACGAGAATATTTCGAAACCACCATGGGGCGCCCGTGGCTCATCGACGGCCCCCCCGAAGACATCGTCGATCATATGGTCGACATTGGAGCATGGATAATCGGCACCCCCGACGACTGCATTGCACGTATCAACGAGCTAGCCGAGCGGAGCGGCGGATTTGGCGGCCTTTTGGTAATGACCGTCGACTGGGCCCCGAGGGAGCAAATCAATCACAGCTTCGAGCTCCTAGCACGTTATGTAATGCCAGCCTTCCAAGGCTCAACGTTAAGCACCGCCTCCTCCAACCAGTGGGCCACCGAGCGGAATAAGGTCTTAATGGCGGGCCGGGAGCGGGCAATCCAACGGGCTCAGGCCGATTGGGAGCAGCGCGCTACCAGATAGCAGCCGCCGACCCACGCAGACATTAAATCTTCTCGGCCGGATGTGCCATGAAAGCGGCCTGGTACGAAAGAAACGGCTCGGCGGAAGTCCTTCATATGGGCGAGATGCCGGAACCGGAACCCGGGCCCGGTGAGGTTAGAGTCCGGGTAATTACTTCCGGTGTGAACCCTTCGGACTGGAAGCGCCGCCAGGGGTTGAGTCAACCGATCGGCTTTCCCAAGGTGGTTCCGCATCAAGACGGCGCCGGGATTATAGACCGGGTGGGTCCGGCCGTGTCAGAGTCTAGACTAGACGAGCGGGTCTGGCTCTTCGAGTCTCAGTTCGGCCGTCCTTTTGGCTCGGCGGCGGAATACACGGTACAGCCCGCCAACCACGCAGTCCGACTGCCAGCGGCGATTACTTTCGACCAGGGTGCCTGTCTTGGAGTGCCGGCCATGACCGCCCATCGGTGCCTGTTTGCGGATGGACCCGTCACAGGGAAAACAGTACTAGTACCGGGGGGGGCTGGCGCAGTCGGCCACTATGCGGTCCAGCAAGCCAAGCTGGGCGGGGCGACGGTAATCAGCACCGCAAGCTCGGACGTCAAGGCCAGGATCTCCATTGAGGCCGGCGCCGATTACACCATCAACTATCGGGAAGAAAACACCACCGCACGCATCATGGAGATCACCGGGGGAAGTGGCGTAGACCACATCGTTGAAGTAGATTTTGCCGCCAACTTCCCGGTTACCCAAGAGGTACTGAGCCCATCCGGAGTGGTCGCAGTCTACGGCGCCGGAGTGGGACAGCAGCCACCCGTGCCCTTACAGTTCCGGTCCAGCAACGTCACCGTCCGGATGGTTATGGTGTACAACATGCCGGAACCGGCCAAGGAGGCGGCCATCAGCGACATTACACGGTGGTTGGAAGGGAACGCGCTCTCCCATCAGGTAGGGCCTCACTTTCCCCTCTCAGAGATAATCCAAGCCCACCAAGCAGTGGAGGGCGGCGCCATCGGGAACGTCATCATCGACGTCGGTTCTCCGTGAGTTAAACGCCGGGGGCAACGACGGGTTTAGCGGCAGTAAATGATGGTCTCCTCAAAGAAGTCGGCACCGCCGACTCCAGCCAACTGGACCTCCAGCCTTTGGTAGCCTCGTCCACCAGCTTCGATTGACCGGGATTTTCAGCACTGCTAGAATCCAGCGAGGCAGGTCCCACCCAGCGAATGCCTGACGAATTCTTTCCCCCTTCTGGATTCAGACATGGTTAAGAAGATCAGCGCCTCGGTCGACCACGACATTTGTATCGGCAACGCAATGTGCACAAGCATAGCCCCTAATGCCTTCACCCTGAGCGATGACCGCCGGTCTGTACCAACCACCCCCAACGCTGACAGCGTGGAACAGATCATAGAGGCAGCTGAAAATTGCCCTGTGGCCGCAATCTCAATCACCTACACCGATACCGGCCAAAAACTGTTCCCCTAAAAGTGAGAGTACGTCTCCAATAGCGTCTAATGACTTCCGTTCCCAATGGTGCCCTGAGGAATGTCGTTTCTGGGCGCCCCGCGAACCTGGTACTCCGCAATGGGCATGCGCGACTAACACCACTCCACAACGAGCTCGGGTCTTCGCCTTGCACTCGGCCCGAAAAACCCTGTATGCTGGCGCAATATCACTAGGAGGCTAAGTCGTGGCTAAGATAACGAAGGTCGGGCATGTCGTACTTAACGTCGAAGACACTCAGGAAGCCATCGACTGGTACACCAACACCTTAGGCATGGAATTGATGGTTCACGACAAGGGAATGGACATGGCCTTTTTCTCCTTCGGCTCGCAGGACCACGACATCGCTGTGATGAAGGCTCCCGAAGGAGTCGAGACCGGCAGCCCTGGCCTGTCCCACACTGCCTTGATGCTGGAGGGTGGAGAACCCGAACTCCGCGAGATGTACGAGCGAGTTAAGAACAGCACCGGCAGAGTCGAGTTCGCCGCCGACCACGGCATGACCAAGAGCTTTTACTGCTTCGATCCCAGCGGCAACCGTTTAGAGATTTTCTTCCAATTCCTCCACGGCGAAGAGGCGATGACTTTCATGCGCGAGACGGGCGCTGTCATCGATCCCTACGAACTAGAAACCTCCTCGCAGTAATCCCGGTATTTCCCGAAGCGTAACAACGACAAGGTGGCCTCAATCCCGCTCCTTATTCAGACCGGAGTCCCAGCATGGAAAGAACCAAAATACCATTTCTCAGCGTCGCCGAGTTGGGCCGTTTACTTCAATCACGGGAACTATCACCGGTGGAGGCTACTGAAGCATTTTTAGAGCGTATCGACCTCGTCGACCCGAAGATTAATTCCTACATCACCGTAATGCACGATGCGGCCCGCCAGGCAGCCCGGGAAGCCGAGCGGGCTATATCATCCGGGAACTACCTTGGACCACTCCATGGTATGCCGGTGGCTGTAAAAGACCAATTCAACACCAAGGGCACTCGCACCACCGCAGGGTCCAGCCTCCTGTGGGACAATGTCCCGGACAATGATGCCGAGGTCGTCAGCAAATTAAAACAGGCCGGCGCCGTTTTGCTGGGCAAGCTGAACCTCAGCGAGTTCGCTCTGGGGGAGAGCTTCCATCACCCAGCCGGTACACCCCGCAACCCCTGGGATCTAACCAGGAACCCTGGAATTTCCAGCAGCGGCTCCGCAGCCGCTACCGCCGCGTTTTTGTGCGCCACTTCGCTCGCCGAAGACACCGGCGGCTCTACCAGGATTCCGGCCGCCTGGACCGGACTAACGGGGCTGCGGCCTACATGGGGCCGGGTCAGCCGTCGCGGCGTGGTGCCGGTATGCTGGTCTATGGACACCGTAGGGCCAATTTCACGCTCGGTCGAAGATTGCGCCATCACCTTCCAGGCCATCGCTGGCCACGACCCTCGAGACCCATACACCTGGAACACGCCCGTCCCTGACTATCGTCAAGGGCTGGAGGGCGGCGTGAAGGGTATGCGGGTAGGTCTGGTACAGGAGAAGCTGAGGGGAGTAGACCTTGATCCTCAGATCAAGAGCTCCGTGGAGGCTGCGGCGGTACATTTGGGAGAGCTGGGAGCGTCGGTCCAGGAAGTTTCCATACCGATAGTGGAAAAAGCAGGTGCCGTGTCCAAATGTATTGCCGACATGGAAGGAGCAGCCGTCCACTACCAAGGCTTGAAGGAACGGGCAAAGGAATATGACCACAACACCAGGGTCCGGCTGCTAACTGCGATCCTGACACCGGCACAGGCGTATTACAAAGCGCAGAAACTGCGCTCGGTGGTCCGCCAAGACATACTGGACGCATTGAAAGACGTTGATGTGTTGGTACTCCCCACGTCACCTGCCCCGTCCCCCAAGATTCCCGACAGCCCGGGAATCAAGAGTCGTGAGGATGCTGCCAGTCGAATCTTCGGGGTCCGAAATTTTACCGGCCCATTCAACCTCGCTGGGGTTCCCGCGCTGTCCATTCCCTGTGGCTTTACATCCGACAATCTGCCCATCGGTCTGCAGATCGCTGGACGTCCCATGGACGAAAGGACGGTGTTCAGGGTCGGGTACAGCTACCAAAAAGCCACTGACTGGCATACCAGGCGTCCTCCTCTGTAACCGTGCTTTGCGCCGGGCATGAATTAACGCAGCCTACACTAATTTTCCTCCGGAGCCTGAACCATGGATGACCTGATCTCCCGGGCTCTGGATACCGCTGCCACTAGGGGCGCCCACTACGCCGACGTCCGCTTGGTGAACACCAGCCAGGAGCGCTTTGTAGTCCGGAACGGCATCGTCGATACGCTGAGCTTTGATGAATCGCTGGGCATCGGCGTGCGGGTGTTGGTGCAAGGCGCCTGGGGTTTTGCGTCCTCCAATATCATGTCTGTTATAGAGGCTGACCGGGTTGCCGCCACGGCGGTGGAGGTCGCCAGCGCCTCGGCCCAACTTAGCAATGGTCCGGTCGACCTGGGGCCTCCGGTCACCAGTCTCGGCTCCTACACCACACCGGTGGAGATAGATCCGTTCACCGTCTCTCCAGAAGCCAAACTCTCCCTGCTAATGGAGGCCGACGAAGAGATGGCCCGCGTGACCGGGATTTCCGTCAGGCAAAGCAACCTCACATTCATCCGGGAACGCAAGACGTTCGCCAACAGCGAGGGCGCCCACGTGGAACAGACTATATTTGAAGCCGGAGGCGGTATCCAGGCCACCGCAGTAGGCAAAGGTGAGATACAGCGCCGCTCCTATCCCCAATCCATGGGTCGCCAGCAGGGTTGCGCTGGCTGGGAATACGTGAGAGACATGGGAATGGCGCAGAATGCCCAGCGCACCGCTGCGGAAGCGGTGTTCCTGCTCACCGCAGACCCCTGCCCCAGCGACACCACTACAACGGTGATCATCGGCGGTTCGCAGCTGGGGCTGCAGATCCACGAGTCCTGCGGCCACGCCATAGAATTGGACCGGGTGATGGGCTCGGAGGCCGCCTACGCCGGGACTTCATTCCTGACCCCCGACAAGCTCCACAACTTCCAGTACGGCTCCGACCAAATCAACATCACCGCTGACAGCGTCAGGGTGCCGGGACTGGGTTCCTTTGGCTGGGACGATGAAGGAGTGCCTGCTAAGTCGACCGCCATCGTCCAAGAGGGTCGGTTTGTAGGTTACTTGATGTCCCGCGAGACTGCTTCCTCCCTAGGTATGACCTCCAACGGCACCATGCGGGCCGCTTCCTGGAACCGCATCCCTCTAATTCGGATGACTAACGTCAGCCTTGAGCCGGGATCATGGGACCTCGACGCTCTGATCGCTGACACAGATGACGGAATTCTGATGGACACCAACCGCTCCTGGTCTATCGACGACCGGCGGTATAACTTCCAGTTCGGCACCGAAGTCGGCTACGAAATCAAGAAAGGTAAGCTGGGACGCCTGTTGCGCAACTGTACCTATACCGGCATCACCCCCGAGTTCTGGAACTCCTGCGACGCAGTATGTAGCGCCAAGCATTGGACCATGTGGGGCACCCCTAACTGCGGCAAGGGACAGCCGGGACAACTGGGCCACACTGGTCACGGCGCGGCGCCGGCCCGCTTCCGCAACGTCAGGGTTGGGGTGTTAGGGTGATCGGAGAGAAGGCTGCCCTAGCCCTGCTGGAAAAGGGACTTGGGCTTTCGGAGTCACAGGAAACGGACCTCTACCTCAGCGGACAGGACTTGGGTTTAACCAGGTTCGCCGGTAATGCCATCCACCAGAACGTGTCCCACAGTAACGTCGTCTTGAGCGTACGTGCCGTGGAGGGCAAACGAGTTGGCAGGGCTACCACCAGCGACCTGAGCGACGTCGGCATCCAACAAGCAATGGACTCCGCCCGAAGGGCTGCCCTCCTGATGCCAGAAGATCCAGATTTCTTGGGCCTCCCACAGCCGTCTTCGCCATCGCAGGTAGCGAGTTGGGACGAGGGAACTGCCTACTGCTCTCCCGACTTCCGCGCCCGTTTGGTAAAGGACATTTGCGCCCTTGGATCAGCAGAGCAACTCAATACATCGGGCGCCTGCCGCACTGGTGTCCAGGAACAAGCAGTGGTCAGCAGCAAAGGCGCCCGCTCCTATCACGCGGGCACCTTCGCCGGGCTCATCGTAACCGCCATGAGCGACACCTCGGCCGGTTGGGCCAAGGGCGGGTCTTGGAGGTTGTCCGGCCTGGACACTGAAGCACTAGCTCAGGAAGCAGTAGCCAAAGCGCTCGACGGGCGCGACCCTCGCCCCGTTAAGCCGGGACCCTACACTGTTATTCTCGACCACTACGCGGTAGATGATATCCTAGAAGCGCTCAGCCTCTACGGCATGGGAGCACAGGCAGTACAAGAGGGCCGTAGCTGGATGAACGAAGTCCTGGGCACCCAGGCGATGGCCCCATCCGTCACCATTTGGGACGACGGGTCGGACCCTAGCGGATGGCCGGTGCCTTTCGATGCCGAAGGAGTGCCCCGTCGTAAGGTGGACATTGTGGTGGACGGCATAGTCGCCACTCCAGTCTACAACTCCTACACAGCTGGCAAGGCGGGCGTTGTTTCCACCGGGCACCAATCCTATTTCATAGGCCCTCCCATCGCGTCCAACCTGTTCATGCAAGAGGGGGGTACCTCCGTAGAACAGATGATCGCTGAGACCGATCGGGGTCTCTACATCACACGGTTCTTCTACACACGGTTGGTGCACAACAAAGGCTGCATGATGACCGGAATGACCCGTGACGGCACCTTCCTCATTAAGAACGGAGAGATCCTCCACCCTGTGAAAGACCTGCGCTTCACCCAGTCCTATATAGAGGCGATGGCTGGAGTGGAATCGGTTGGCCAAGAATCACGGCTGATACTAAACGAAGTAGGGTTCGCAACGAAAGTGCCAGCCCTGAAGCTAAACAGTTTCAACTTTACCGGCGTGACGCTCTGATTCAGATCGAGATATCCAAGGTCAGCCATGATTACGGAGAAGCCCGAAAGTCATACCTCAGCCGCCACCGCAGTTACGGCCGGAATCCACGCTTTAGCCCACTTGTCGGCGCATAAAAATCCCTCGGCTCCCTTGCGAACGGGGCTATCCGCCGATTTCGCCGAAATCACAGTGATCAAATTTTGACACACATGGAATTCAGGAGTTAAATGCAGTGGCAGAATTCGGTCTCGTTAGGTAGGTGAACAATGAAAGCCGCGGTTTTGCGCGAGGTAAATCATCCCCTAGAAATAGAAGACGTGGACGTTGCTTCCCCAGGACCCCGCGAAGTATTAGTCCGGACCGGCGCCACCGGCGTCTGCCATAGCGACCTCCACTTCGTCGAAGGCCTCTATGAAACCCCGATGCCTGTGATCTTGGGCCACGAGGCTGCAGGAACCGTCGAGGCTGTAGGCGGCCTGGTCGACTATGTCGCACCGGGAGACCGGGTTATCTGTTGCCTTTCGGTCTTTTGTGGCATCTGCGAGCGATGTGTCACCGGTAGGCCGGTACTCTGCTCCCGGACCGGTCTCAACCGAGGGCCGGAAGAGACTCCCAGGCTCAGCCAAGGGAGTGCGCCGGTCGCTCAGTTCGCCAACCTTTCGTCTTTCGCCGAGAATATGCTGGTACACGAGAATACCCTGGTGAAAATTGATCAAGACATCCCGTTCGAGCAGATGGCGCTGATCGGCTGCGGCGCCCAGACCGGCCTAGGCGCCGCACTGAATACCGCCGCGGTGGTCCCAGGCAGCACGGTGGCTGTGATCGGTTGCGGAGGCGTGGGACTCAACTGCATCCAGGGCGCGGCCCTAGCAGGCGCGCTGCGTATCATCGCCATTGACGCGGTGGAGACCAAGCTGAGCCTGGCCTCAGAGTTTGGGGCGACCGACGTTATCGACGCCTCGGGGGGCAACGTGGTCAGCAAGGTTAGGGACTTGACCGGAGGAGGCGTAGACTACGCTTTCGAGGCCATCGGCAAGAAGGAGACCGCCGAGCAGTCCTTCGACATGTTACGTCCCGGAGGCACGTCTACAATAGTGGGAATGATTCCTCAGGGTACTAAGATCGAGATCGACGGCCCGTCCTTCCTAAGGGAGAAACGAATACAGGGCAGCAGCATGGGCTCCAACCATTTTCGAGTGGACATGCCTCGCTACGTAGACTTCTACCTGCAAGGTCGCCTGAAGTTGGACGAACTAGTATCCCGAAGATTGAAGCTAGAAGAAGTAAACGAAGCCTTTCAGTACATGAAGGAAGGCTCTGTCGCCCGGAGCGTTATCACCTTCCCATAGCCCACGCCTGGAGTAGTACTAATCATTGAGAGAGGCAGGCTAACCACCTGCCTCTTCCTTTTGTTCGTTTTCTCGCCAGATTCGAGACGGGAGCCGGTACCTCCCCTCTTCAGGGAAGAGATTGGGGGCCCAATGCAGTCTAGCCCGACGTACGGATCCGGACTTAGCCAGAATTACTGTTGTTCATGCGACAAAGGTGGGGGAAAGTTTGCCGATACCGTTGCCGGGGAAGGGGACGAAACTCCACACGGCACTAGTTGTTCCACTGCGCCTCACGTTTTCCCAGGAACGCCGATATGCCCTCCTGGGCATCTTCCTTCAGCAGGTTGTCTACCATCACTTTTTGGGCCATAACGTAGGCGGCTGGCCGGTCCATCTCGATCTGACGGTAAAACGCCGGTTTGCCGATAGCCAGGGTCTGGGAACTGGAGGAGCTGATTTGATGGGCCAGTTCCATCACCCGCTCTTCCAATTCATGGTCTGGAACGACGCGGTTCACCAGGCCCACCTCCAGAGCTTCACCGGCCGAGACGGGGGTGCCTGTCAACAGCATCTCCATCGCTTTCTTCGTATGCACGGCCCGCCCCAATGCGACGCCGGGCGTGGTGCAGAACAATCCGATCTGGACCCCCGGCGTGGCGAAACCGGCAGACTCAGCAGCTACAGCAAGGTCACATGTGGCGACCAACTGGCAGCCCGCAGCGGTAGCCAGCCCCTGGACCTGAGCGACAACTGGCTTGGGTAGCAGCCGGATCGCTTCCATGACCTGGGTGCAGACCTCAAAGACAGCCGTGTAAGAATTTTCATCCCGATCGATCATCTCAGTCAGGTCGTGCCCAGAGCTAAACACCGGCCCCTCGGCCCTGAGTACGACCACACGGACGCTCTTATCGTCCTTGAAACGGTCTAGGTACCCTTTCAAAGTTTCCAGTAACTCAGTGGAAAGAGCGTTGCGCCTCTCCGGGTTGTTCAGGGTTAACACGGCCACCCCGCCGTCCTGTTGGAATCGGACCAACTCGCCGGTCATGTTTTGCTCCTCGTTTGGACTAAAAGGCTGGTGGGCCCTGAAATCGGATAGTCAGGATATTATAACTCACCGTCGACTCCCCTGAACTTTTTAGAGTTCATGTAACGCAGGGATAACTTCCCGGCCCACCAGGTCTATATGCTCCAAGACTTCGCTCTGGGGCATCCCTGGATAGAACAACCGGATGGATATGTCGGTGAAGCCCATCTTACGATAAGCGGCAATTTGCTCGATACATTCATCGGGCGTCCCCACTAGGAAAGTATCGTCCATCAGAGTTTCAAGACTCCCGGTCACTTTCTTAGCCAATTCACCGTCGGTGCCATGGAGCCCGTGTTGGGCGTAGACCTCATATTTCTTAGCAAATCCCCGCTTGGCCTTTTCCAAGGCCTCTTCATGGGTCCGGGCGCAATAAAATTCCCGCATGATGACCATGCCGTCGGGCAAAGGATTACCGTTTTCCTCCAATGCATCATGGTACAAACGGATCTGGTGACGAGTCACCTCTTTGGACTGGGCGGGCCCAATATATAGGATGTCGCCTTCCCGCCCCACCCGCCTGACAGCCGGGGCGCTCATCGCAGCCTGCCAGACCGTCGGGTAAGGTTTCTGGTAGGGCCGCGCCGTGGGACGAGCCCCGGTTACCTTAAAATACTTGCCGTTATGAGTGACTTCGTCCTCGGTCCAGAGCCGGCGCATCAGGCGCATTGCCTCGGAGATCCGGACGCCTCTCTGCGACATTCGAGTACCGAAAGCCTCGCATTCCTCGGGTCGGTAACCCAGCCCGACCCCCAAAATGAAACGTCCTCCACTTATCTGGTCAAGAGTCGCTACTTGCTCGGCAACTTCTACCGGATTCAACAGCGGCAATAGGAGCACGGATGTGGCCAGCTTCATGTCCCCAGGCTCACCGGCCAAACGAGCCAAAACCGGCCATGGTTGGAAGTGTTGGAACGGATCGATCAGGTAGTGGTGGGCCCAGCAGTAGATATCGAACCCGGCATCGCGGGAGGCGCGGAACTGATCCAGGTGGTTACGCCACTGCTGCTGGTGATCGATGGTGTCACGAAGCACCACCTGGCCCACTTGATAGCCCACTCGCATAGGAACCTCCGCTAACGCTGTGACCGTTACTGGCCAGGCTTGCCGTTTAGCCCACGATGCCATGAGTCTGCAACCGCTGGTGAACTTGTACACCTACGCTTTGCCGTAACCGTCCGCGACATAAATGTCGTCGGCCGGTGATATCGCAAGATCCGCGGGGCTGTTAAACGCCCATGATGCCCTTGCCCTCGGGACCGCTCAACTCCTCGACCAACCGGCAATCGAAGGCCGGTCCCTATTGCCGAAGGTCACACCCAGGTTGCGACCGGATCCTACTTCAGCACCACATCGCTGTTCTTGACCAGCAAAAAGAGGTTTTAATCACCGTCAATAAACATGCCACAGGAATCTGGAAGAATACCCTCGCTCCAGGAGGTCAGGTAGTTGCTGTCCCGGTCTAAGACTACAAGCGGGTGTCCTCCAGGATTGGACCGGCACACCCAATCCTTGGAGTCGGTAACTACTGCGTCCTGCCTCACCACCCAACTAGCCGTGGGTTTTCCCCAGACATCCACTTCTTCATATGCGTAATCACCGCTGCCAACAGTGCCCATAGCGGCACTTCCATTGGGTTGGCTGGCGCCAGTATCACTCGCGCCACAAAGTCTCAATTTATGGACCATCACCAGGATTAAAGCGTAACGGTTTCTATGACTTGTTGTTTCAGATCAGCCGCCCGCATTGCCACCTGCCCAGGGGTCAGTCCGGCCAGCGGGTGGGCCGTACCTAGGGGATGAAAGTCATTGCGGCCGAAAGTGCGGGCATGCCGCAGTGCAGAATCCAGGAAAGGCCCTGTGCAGATTACTATGGTCGGAACACCACGGTTTTCCAGGGCCATCGCATCGTGCACACTGCACGCGGTGCACGACCCTCAATCGGCGATGGCAGTCACCACGAAGTCACAACGAGAAGCTAGATCATCAACGATGTCAGGAGAGGCCGGCCTGGAGTAAACGTATTTCTCCACTAGATAAGAATCGCCCAACTCCAACTCTTTGTCCAGCAGTTCCTGAACACCTTGGAGCAATAGTGCGGCGTTGGCCTTTCGGTTGCCCAAGAATCCGCCAACTTTACCGGACATCATATCCAGTCTTGGAGCGGCCCTCCATGCCGAATCGGCCCGGGGGTCCACGGGGCTCAAGATGCCCAAGTCTTTCAGTCGGGCCTGGAGCGAGGTTGCGTTTTCGGGACCTATAGAACTAGCCAATCAGCCTCCTGAGATCCTCAGACGACATCGATCTGTTTGGTAACCCTACCGGAACCCCAGCCTGGAAGGTAGACCGAATGGGGACCGCCCGGTCCTCCGGCGACGATTATGTAAATGCGGTCGGCACCCCTAACCACGGGCACCATCTGGTGATCGTCCTCGGGATCGATGAACTTGGGCCAGAAATGGCCCCTTCGGGAGTCGCCTTGGGGCGGTCCCCCGCGGCGAAGCAAGCGCACCGGCTTCCGTGCATGGTCGAAAAGGAACTGACGTATGTCCCGTTTGTTCCAGCCACCTTCACACAAAACACGGGCGTGTTCGGGGCCAAGCACCACAAACGTATCTCCCATGACGTACATCTGGACGTTGCCCAGAGTACACATAGAGTCCGCCAACACGGTCAGGAAATCCCGAGGGTCGGTGGCATGGTACATCACGTTGTGTGGCGCCTCCGCCGGGAAGACGGTTACGGTGCTCTCTGAGGCATCGAAACCCAGTTCGACGTGAAAGGGATCCCAGGGGTTAGCGTCTTCGTCCTCGGCGATGCAGTAGGTGTAAGCTCCGGGGTGACCGAACGTAGCCTTGTTAGTCTCACCAGGAATAGCACCCCCCAGGTTGACCAGAGCCAGCTTCACCGCCCGGCCGATGGTGGCATTGGCCCGCCAACCTTGGCCGAAGCAGTTGTAGCCGCTGTTGATGTTTAGGTTTTTGGCAACCGGCCCGTTTACGATCAGAAGCGGCGTGTGAATCCCAGTGGAGCACTGGACGCCTCGCAGATTGAAGCGCTCCTCCATCATCGCTTGTAAAGCGGCGACCACCACCGGCATATATTCGGGGATACAACCGGCCATCACAGCGTTGACTGCGATGCGCTCTACGGTCGCCCGGCCGCCCAAGGGGGGCAACTCGGCAATCAGATCCTGACCGTCCCGACCCGTCTGTTCGACGAAGCGGTGTACCAGATCCTTGGTCGGTGGCACCACCGGCAGCCCGTCTGTCCACCCAGTTTCGAACATGAGCTCTATAGCGTTGGAAACGTCGGTCGCGACCATTGTCTGGAGTGTAATTCTGGGTGGTACCGGTGTCAACGCGGATCCGTTATCAGGGCATTAATTACAAAGGCAAAAAACAGGCCGGCGACTGAGATCGTCACCGGCCTGAAGATCCAAAGTTGCGATTTGATTCGACTACTTAATCAGCCGGGACACCCACCTCCACTTTCTCCTTGAAGGCGGGCATCACGTCGCGGGCGAACCACTCCAGTTGCTCGGTGATAACGCTCTGTGGCGTCCCAACAGGATGGCTAACTCCCACCCGATCCAGACCCGGATACTGTTCCTCGACTGCTTTGAGCTGCTCGACCACCCGTTCCGGCGGCCCAGCCAGGAATGCACCCGACTCCACCGCCCCTTGGATCGTCGGCAAGCCGGAAAGAGGAGCCAGTTTGGGGTCGCTGACCAGTCTGATCTGCTCATCGGACATACGGCGAGTCAGTCGCAGCGGGCCGAACATTTTGAGGTTCTCTTCGAAAAACCCCTGAGCTTCACCCATCGCCTGCTCCACCGTCGGAGCCAAGTGGAAGTGGAAGCCCACGCTTAAATCCTGGCCAGGCAAGGGGTTTTGACGCCCGGCCCTCACCAGCGCATCCCGGTAGGCGTATATCACATTGTCCATGGCGCCGCCCTCGGCCACGCCGCCGCCGATCAAGCCCTTGATCCCATGTTTTGCCATGAAGTCCAGTGCCCTCTCCGTTCCACCCTGTATCGGCTGCCAGCATTCAACCGGTAAGTGTTTGGGCCTCGGCACCAGCGTTATTTCCTTTAGGTCATAGCCACGGTACGGCACCTCCGGCGGAATGGTGTAGTTCTTGCCCTTGTGAGAGAAAGAGCTTTCGTTGAAGGCCTTGAAGATAATGTCGACCTGTTCTTCGAACAGTTCTCGGTTGGCGTCCTGGTCTAGCAGCGGAGAAGCAAAACTTTCAACTTCCCGGGTGTGGTACCCCCGGCCCACACCAAAAATTACGCGGCCGCCAGTGAGGATGTCGGCAGTAGCATAGTCCTCCGCCAACCGCAACGGGTGCCACATGGGCGTGATGTTGAAGCCGCACCCAAATTTGAGGTTCTTGGTAAGGTGGGCCAATTGCACGCCGACCATGAGCAGATTGGGGATACATTCGTACCCTTCCGGCTGGAAATGGTGTTCAGCCATCCACATGGTGTCGAAGCCTTCCCTGTCCAAGGTTTTCGCTATGGCCTCCGCCTTGTCAAAGACCGTGGACAGGTGGTCGTTGTCGAAGACCCGGTCATTGACCGCAGTTCCTGCGTATCCAATGTCCCCCATATCCACGTGGCCGGCGAACAAGCTATCGAACTTGGTAATCATGGCGTAGCATCCTCGTTTTGACCCTGTAATCGACCGTCATTCCGGCGTAGGCCGGAATCCACAGCGCCTTCAAAGCAGCCTAAGTATCGGTGGTTATAGTGTCAAGCGGCCGGCAGTCAGGGCATGGAGATGGGAGCACTAGAACCCAGCGACTTCAAATGATGGCCGGTCAAAAACCTGGTGGCCGGGGGAGCTTCGGGCTCCTCGTCAGAATCTGACGAACAGGTGTCGAATAAAACGGCCAGTCCAAGGAAGACCGCCGCCATCACCAAGGGAAGTCCTAAACTACGTTTCAAGCCTCTAAACATGCTCGTCATCCAAGTGGTGCGTCATCGGATTGTTACTCCAAAGGCAAATCGGGTAATCCCATCGAGACGTACCGGTACGGGCCGTCGACGCCCTTGGTGACGTGTCCCTGCCCTGTCATGTCCTCAGCCACGACCACGTCCCCTGCTTGAAATTGCCGGACGGAACCGTCACCGACCGATACTTCCATCCGGCCTCCAACGATGAAAAGGATTTGCCGCCGGGCAGGATGGTGCCAGTCGCTAAACCTGTTCTCTTCAAAATTACGGAACACCAAATCTTCGCCGGGCTTGGTGGCAATACGCTCAGCACCTTCTTCGGGAAACGGCAGGTCTTGGAAGTGGGACCTGCCGTCTTCTCCGGTATATATCCTGACAATCATAACCGCACCTCGGTCCCGTAAATGGTCGGCCGTCCTAAGACTTACGGCAGGCCGGGCGCAAGTATATACGATTGATCAGTGGAGCGGGGGAAACGGCGGCCGTCAGCTATTCGACGGTTACTGTGCCGGTCATCCCATGGTGGATCTCGCAGAAATAGGGGAACACGCCCTGGAGAGAGAAGGTAAATCCAAATTTCTCGTTCTGGCTGAGGAACCCGCTGGCCCACTCCCCATCGGTCGTGGGAGAAACGCCTGACGAGGAAGTGTGAGCCGCTGCGTCCAAATTGGTCCAAGTTACAGTGGTGCCGATGTTTACGGTGAAGGTCTCCAACGTGAAATTCTGAATGTTGGAAGCGCGAGATCCGCCAGACGAGGACGACACCGGGGTGGCGGTTGGCACACTACCGGACGCCCTCCGTTGGAACGGCGTGGCTGTGGGCACCGGAAACCTAGTGGCAGTGGGCCGGATTATAGTGGCCGTCGGTACCGGCACCGGCGTCCGGGTCGCAATAATTTGCGGCAGCGGTGTCGACGTGGCGAAAGGAGTAGAGGTTACCAGAATGAACGGCGTGTTCGTTGGGCGAGGAATCCGGGTCGGGGTTGGAGGCACTCGCACCGTGGCGGTGGGCTCCGTAACGATGCGAGCGGTAGGAGTCGGGCTGACCGCGTCGGGCGGCTCTGTTCCAGATGGTGAGGCCTCGGGAACCGGTGCGTTGGAGGTGGAAGTGGCTAGGCTAGCAACGTCGGTCGGCTCCGGGCCGGATGGTGAGGCCTCGGGAACCAGTGTGTTGGTGGTGGGCAGAACACCTGTGTTTGAAGAGGGCGTCGTCTCCGTAGCCGTATCGGCTGTGGATCCACAGGCCACAGCCCCTATCAGTACCACACCCAAGAGGCCCGACACCCAGGCCCGGATGCCGGGCCTTTTACCTCCATTCTTATTCCACATCATCTTCCAACTTCTTTCCTCGTTAGCTTTCGAGTCCTAGCCTCCCCTCTGATTCGAGGGCGCTGCCGTGACGGGCACCGGAGTCGGAATCACACCCTTCCGTGAGACGAAGTAATACGGGTCTGGGTATCGCTTCATCTGGTCAACGAACAGCTTCAACGCCTCATCGGTGAAATACACGTAGTAGGGCGAAATAGACACCCGGGAGGGACGCTCACTATCGGTGAAATAGCCCCATTTATCGATACGTCCCTCGAGAGAAGGCGAAGCCCGTACCACGTAGCTAGCCAGATTGGTTTCGTCCACGTAGTTGTCAGCCAGTTGGTCGAAGGGGCCATCGTAGTAATTATTTCGCGTCGCACTTTGTCCGCGGATTGCCACCAGGATCTTGCGGTTATCGTGGGCGCGGTCCACCCAAAACGCGAAACCACTCCGGCGCCCAATAAGCAGATCTTCACCGATGGGCATCAATTGGTCCGGCACAGGTACTTCCTCGTTCAAAACCCAGTTGAAATAGTTGCGGCTAGTGTTGAACAGCAAGATGAAATTGTAGCCCGACTCATCGTACGTCTTTTCTATGTACTCTTCGTTTTCGCCCAGCTTGAATAAGGCCGGCGGCACCTGGGAAATTTGGTTCAAATGGAAAACGACGTCCCGCCCCTCATATCGGACCTTGAACGTAAACTTGTCCAACTCTTCGATCCTAACGCCGTCGGCGTCGGTGAAAAACTTGTTGCGTACCAGTCTAGGTTCAGTAACGTAAGGGGACTCTCGAAACTCAAAATAGGCGAAGGACAAAACCCCTCGCTCCCGCCTCCCTGCCGCCAGCCGAATGTTGCCCCACAGTTGCTTCCCGTCTACATAGAGCTTGTAGTAATAATAATTCTCCGTGGGATACACGACGACTTCGTCGGGCAGTTTGGAGAATATGAAGGAAAATACCTCATCTACGTCCGTCACGTCGAGACCTGTGCTACGCAACCCTTCGAGCCATCTCTGATTAAATACCAGGTAGGGTTCTGGGACTGTGGGCTCTTCTATGAAGGCGACGGAGGATTCCTCCGTACCTGCAATAACCGGGGCAGCCGTGTTGGTCGAGAGGACTTCCAGAGAGGTTATTGGGCCGGGTTTCTCGCCTCCGTCGGTGACCTTCCCGCAGGCGACAAGATGGAGACTTAAAACGGCCACGGCTGCGATTACTATGGCTAAGCGCAAGGTCTGTCGGCCCGTGGGGATCTGAAAGCCTGAAGTCATCTGTACCCGTTCTTCCGGCGGAATTTTCCCACCAATGTAGAACACCTAAACTGTAAGAAGGGCAAGTGTGACTGGCACTAGCAGGTTGTCCAGCACTGGCCGCTGCCCCAAGGTTACTGTCCGGACGGCTCAGTCGGCACTGTGGGCTCGGCTGGCGCCGGCTCCGGTACGGCAAGAAGCGCGTCTTGTTCCGAGTGCACCGACTCGTGGGAACCGACCGGCTCATGGCCCGCCACGATGGCATGATGCGATGCCACGTCGTAGTGGGACGATAGCGCGGTGTCATGAGAGCCAGCTTCATCGTGCCCTGAAATGAAAGCATCGTGGGAAGCGAAGTCATAATGGGATGAAACTGCCGGATCGTGGGAGCCGGTCTCCTCATGACCAGAAATAAACGTGTCATGTGATCCGATGTCGTAATGCGAAGACAACGCAGAATCGTGAGAACCCCACTCGTCGTGTGTCGAAATGAAAGCGTCGTGGGAGCCGACGTCGTAGTGGTTGGACAACGCCGCGTCGTGGGAGCCGGAATCCTCGTGAGTGGAAACGAAGGAGTCGTGAGAACCGGCATCGTAATGGCTGGAGAACACCGTATCGTGTGACCCTGTCTCCTCGTGGTTCGAGATGAATGCATCGTGTGAGCCTGCATCGAAATGGGCCGAGAGCATCACATCGTGGGACCCGCCCTCGTCGTGGCTGGACAACACCGCATCGTGGGAACCGGTGTCGTAGTGAGCGGAGAATACCGTGTCATGAGACCCTGTCTCTTCGTGACCCGAGATGAAGGCGTCGTGGGAACCGGCATCGTAATGCGACGAAAAGACCACGTCGTGAGACCCGCCCTCATCGTGGCTGGACAAGAATGCATCGTGGGAGCCCGTCACAACGTGGGACGAAACGGCCGCGTCGTGCGAAGCGACCTCATCGAGGCAGGAAAAGATAGCATCGT
>CAZYBD010000242.1:0-10380 GCA_964645515.1 uncultured Dehalococcoidia bacterium
ACGTGCGCATTATCCCTTTCCGCGGCGAGTACTTCACTCTACGGCCTGAAAGCCACCACCTCGTGTCGGGACTAATCTACCCAGTACCGGACCCACGCTTCCCTTTCCTAGGCGTCCACTACACTCGCAATATCACCGGCAGCGTTGAGGCAGGGCCCAACGCTGTGCTGGCCCTGAGTCGCGAAGGGTACCGGAAACGCGACATCGACTTTGGGGAGACATGGAGCACCATATCTCATACCGGTTTCTGGAGGATGGCCCTCAAGAATTGGAAGATCGCCCTGGGTGAAATTCACCGGTCCTACAGCAAGCGGGTGTTTCTACGAGACCTCCAACGCCTTCTGCCAGAAATTCAGGAACACGACCTGGCCCCCGGCGGATCCGGAGTTCGGGCCCAAGCGGTTGCCAGCGACGGATCGCTCTTAGACGACTTCAGCATCATCCGAGGCAGGGAGGCGGTGCACGTCCTGAATGCCCCCTCTCCAGGAGCAACGTCCTCGCTAGCCATCGGAGATTACATAGTGGACCTGGCGGCTGAGGCCTTCGGGCTCCCTAGATAGAGTCCATCACCGGCCATTGAAACAAGCCCACAATGACGCCAACCCGCTCGCCAGTGGCCTTGATGTTGTTGCTCGCGCGAGCGACTGCTGGGTATAATTCAGCATGTCTTACTTGGCACTATCGCGTATGACCGAGATAGCGGGAGACGAACGCATCGTTATGACGTAATGTGTCCGTCCTGAAAAAGCGTCGATATTTGGGAGGTTGGTCGCTTTGCTGCTAGAGACCGAACCCGTCGGCGGCTCAGGTGCAATAATCGACTTGGGGACTATCAAGACGGACCGAGAGTCTGTCGATGCCTATCTAGCTGCTGTCGGTGACAAGCTTTCCGTCTATCACAAGACCGGACTTACCCCCCCGCTTTACTTTGCAGCATCGGCGTTGGGTCTACTACTGCAACGGCTGGATCTGCCGTCAGGCGCAGTCCATAGCCTCCAAGAGACCGAAACATTAAACGTACCGGCCACAGGCGAACAGCTACATGTCCGTGCGCAGATCGAAAAACCACGGGAGCGCGGCGGTCTGAAGTTCATCACGGCGACGTGCGAATTGCTAACCCCAAGTGGTAATTCCGCGATCAGATCCAAGAGTACTGTAATGCTAACAGGCGAGGCCTCGAGCGGCAGCCAGTCCCAACAGCAGCAACCGGAAGCTTCCGGGACTCCGGTCGTGACCAGTGAGCTACCCGTAGTGGCTCGTACTATCACCCAGGAACGCCTCAATTCCTACGCCCGGGCCTCCGGTGACAGCAACCCGCTCCATCTGGACGCGGAGTTTGCTGCCGGGACCCAGTTCGGCGGCATCATTGCCCACGGTATGCTTACGCTGGCTCTGATCGGCGAGATGCTAACCACAACCCATGGCCAAAGATGGCTGGAAGCAGGATCTCTCAGGGTCAGGTTCAAAGGGGCGGCATACCTGGAAGACCAAGTTGAGACCTGGGGCAGCGGGTCCAAGGCCAAGGCAGATCATTATGCGGTTGGCGTCAGAAATAGTTGCACCGGCCAGGAATTGGTCGCGGGCACCGCAACCCTGAGGAGCAGCTAGGCTCTTGATCCGGAAACGCCGAGGACAGGCCAACTCGCCAGCGAACCGAACAAGGACCGCACATGCAACGAAACAGAAATAATAATAACGCTCCAGTTAGGGTAGCCATCGATGCTATGGGCGGCGACTTTGCACCCAAAGAAATCGTAAAGGGCGCGGTGGAATCGATCGATTCCCTACACGCCGAAATAATTTTGGTGGGTGACCCTGGGCCGGTCGAAGATGAGCTTTCAAATTACGATATCACCGGTAAACCGATCACCGTCATGGCCTCCGAGGGCAAGATCGGTGACGACGAGCACCCAGTCCAGGCGCTACGCGCCAAACCTAAAGCATCCGTAGTCGTGGCCACTCAGTTGGTCAGTCAAGGACAGGCCGACGTCATCGTGTCTATGGGCTCTACGGGAGGCGCGATGGCCAGCTCGGTCTTGGGATTGGGACTCATGGAGGGATTGGATCGTCCTTGCCTTGGCGGTCCATTCCTAGGACTGGCCCCCAATACTGTCCTGGTGGACATCGGTAGCAGCCTGGACTGTCGGCCCAGCCTACTGCTTAGCTTCGCGGTCTTGGGAGCGGCGTTCTCCAGCACGTACATGGGGATTGAAAACCCAAGGGTAGGCCTACTCAGCGTGGGTGCGGAAGCGGCCAAGGGTAATCGCCAGGTACAAGAGAGCTACCAGCTTTTTCAGGACAGCCGCCTCAACTTCATCGGCAATGTGGAGGGGATGGACTTCTTTACCGACAAGGCCGACGTAATTATCTGCGACGGGTTCGTAGGAAACATCCTGCTCAAGTTCACCGAGGGACTGGGCGGAGCATTGGCCAACTATTTGAAAAACGCACTGTCAAAAGTGATGTCCGAAGAGTCCGTAAAAAAAATCGCATCCGACCTGTGGGAGACGACCAACCGGCCTCGCACCGTAGGCGGCGGTCCGCTGTTAGGGGTAAACGGCGCTGTAATCCTCGGTCACGGCTCGTGCCGCGCCGACGGAGTAGCCGGCGCCATCAGCACCGCAGTACGCTACGTCAACGTTGGATTGGTAGACATCATGAGAGACGAGCTCGCCACCATGAACTCCCGTTCCAGTGCCACCGGGTAGTTCCGCAATGCCCGCGTCTGGCATCAGCCTTAATGGACAGATAGCGTTGGTGACTGGGGCATCTCGGGGCATCGGCGCCGTCATTGCCTACCGTTTGGCCCAATCTGGGGCCAAAGTAGCGGTCAACTACCACGCCAGTCCTGATGCCGCCGCCCACGTGGTGAAATCTATAAGCGCAGCGGGCGGCTCAGCGATACTGGTTGATGGCGATATCTCGGTCGATACTGCTGCACAGAACGCTGTCAAATGCGTGGTCGATACCTGGGGGACCATCGACATACTGATCAACAATGCCGGGATTAATCGCGACCGACTGCTCCTGCGCATGACTCCAGAAGACTTCGACACTGTTCTGGACGTCAATTTGCGGGGTGCGTTCCTCTGCACGCGCTACACCATGCCATACCTAATCAAGCAGCGCCACGGCCGCATTATCAACATCTCGTCGGTGGTCGGGCTCACTGGGAACCCCGGCCAGGCCAACTACGCAGCCGCCAAGGCCGGCCTGGTGGGGTTCACCAAGGCGGTGGCCCGCGAGGTCGCCACCCGCAACGTGACCGTCAATGCCGTGGCTCCAGGCTACATCGTGAGTGGCATGGTGGAGGACTTGTCTGAAGAATCCCGCAATCAGATCCTTGGACGCATCCCCATGGGGCGGTTCGGCATCCCTGAGGATGTGGCCGAATCGGTAGTATTTCTTTGCAGCGACGGCGCCAGCTACATTACAGGACAGGTGCTGACCATAGACGGCGGCCTGATCGCCTGACCCCTAGCTCACGGTGCCCGCTCTACCGTCAGATCAGCTCTCACCCTCGCATGTATAATACCGGCTACCATCGGTGACTAGCCAATGATTCCACGGAGGGGACTATGCGAGCCGCCACCAAGTTTCGCCAACTGCTAAAGGACCCTTGCATCATTGCCGCCCCTGGCGCCTATGACTGTCTTTCGGCCAGGCTCATTGAGGCAGCCGGGTTTCCAGCGGTTTACATGACCGGCGCAGGATTTTCGGTGTCCGGCATCGGCTATCCGGACCTGGGCTTGGCGACCATGACCGAAATGTTGGAGCACGCCGCCTACGTGGCCGACGCGGTGGACGTGCCGGTCATCGCCGCCGCCGACACCGGGTACGGCGGCATATTGAATGTGAGGCGCACCGTCCGGCAATACGAGCGTGCCGGAGTCGCGGCTATTCACATTGAGGACCAAGACGTACCGAAGCGGTGCGGTCACTTGGAGGACAAACGAGTAATCCCTGTAGAAGACATGGTCCAGAAGATACGCGCCGCCGTTGACGCCCGAACCGACGACGATCTGACTATCATCGTCCGCACCGACGCGTTGGCCGTTACCGGTTGGGATGACTCCATGCGCCGCTGCGAGGAGTACATCCGGGCCGGTGCCGACGTGTTGTTCGTGGAAGCCCTCAGGAACCAAGACGACGTCCGGCGGGCCGCAAATAACCTGGACGTGCCGCTGCTCTACAACTACGTGGAAACCGGAAAATCCCCACTCCTCTCCGTCTCAGAATTGGAAGATGCCGGATACAAGATCGTGATCTTCCCATCCAGCACTATCCTAGCCGCGATGCACGCCGTAAATAATGTGTTGGCCGAACTGAAAGAGAAAGGAACGACCGCCCACATGCTTGATAACATGGACAGCCTCCACGACTGTTTCGATGCCGTCGGACTGTCCCAGATGCTGGCGGACGACTCCAGGTTCGCCAGCAGCACAACGACTATTCCCGCCAACTAACACACCGACAACAACCCCACTGGCCCAGTATTTGCTTTCCAACCGGCAGCTTTCTTGGCCGTTGGCACATCGATAGAGTTACGTGAGGAGGCATGCTGTAGGAACCTAACCTCTGGGAATGTGATGAGCGGGAACCAGGTGATGGAGCCAGGTTCTACAATGCATTGTGATTGCGCAACCTCGGACTATGACATCGCAGGTCCCCCTTTGTACCGAGACGACCTGCGGACCGGAGATCTCGTCTATGCCTATTTGACCCCGGTCAGAAAATCTGGACGGCAGTGAACTACCGGGCCGGTAAACCCAATTAGGCTGAAGTCTGCATCAAAGGCAAGGGACCTTCAGTAAGCTGTTTCGCCTTTAACATTGGAACTTATTTCGTCCCTGCAAGGACAGGCCATAACGTCGAGCAAGCGATGGGCATCAAGGTCGTGGTTAAAATCAGAGGCAGTCGGGATGCGATCATTAAGCAAATCCTATTGGACTGGACACCATTTAACCTCACCGCACTGGTTCGCTGAAATTCTGCCGGTTGTTTGATTTGAAGTTCCAGCGAGGTGAGGCGGATAGCAATGAGTAACGTGGTATTAGTGATCGACATGGTGAAGGGGTTCTTGGAGCCGGGCCACAACCTCTATTGCGGAGATTCGGCCCGTTTAATCATCCCCAAGGTGCACGACCTGCTTTCTCGCGAACAACAGACCGGGTCAGAAATTCTTTTCCTCTCGGACCATCACGATCCCGACGACCTGGAATTTCGGATCTTTCCTGTGCACTGCGTCAAAGGCACCGAAGAGCCGGAGGTCATTCCTGAACTGTCACGGTTTGTGACTGGGAAGAACGTCGTGCCCAAGAACCGTTACAGCGGGTTCTTCAACACCACCCTGGCAAACCAACTCCGGGAACTATCGCCGGACAAGATCATCATCTGCGGCGTCTGCACCGATATCTGCGTTTTGCACACCACATCGGACGCCCGAAACAGGGACTACCACGTGGTAGTCCCGACAGACTGTGTTGCCACATTCGACACAGACGCCCATCGCTGGGCTCTGTCCCATCTGGAAAAAATTCTGGGGGCACAGGTCATTTAGGCTGGGAATAACGGCCTTCCGCCGCTAAGATTTAGAGGCGACCGTCTTCCAATGGCGACATGACAAATGGCAAGACGTCGGGCTTCTTGCAGCGACGGTGTTATTCTCAGCCGACAAAGAACAGGACACTGGTTCCAATCCCAGAGTCCACCGCGGTACTGGAAGCCATACACAGCCCAGCGGCGGTTCCTAAGGTGCCGCTGCTCATAAAGGTTCCCAGAGCTATGCCCCCACTCGCACCCTACGGAACTCTTCAGTCTCCAACACCGGCCCCACCGCCCATTTGGAGGGAGCCAGGGCTTTCTTCAGCTATCCCCCCAGCCACCGCACAGGGCAGGAAACACTAAGAGAAGTACGCCGGTGCACTCAAGAAGGCATCCTGATCAATACCTTCATGCTGAAAACCGACTACCAACTGATGAACTTCGTTGACCGCATGACCCGCATTAACCGAGGAAGGGCTTTCTACACTGGCGCTTCTAACCTGGGGAAGTTCGTGCTAGTTGACTACCTCAACAACCGGCGCAAGCTAGTTGCGGCGTAGTGGGAAATGGATTCGCCCGTAATTTCGAGTCGTCGCAGTCTTTTCCGGGCGCCGTGCGTCTGTTAGGATAGGAT
This sequence comes from uncultured Dehalococcoidia bacterium, assembly GCA_964645515.1. Classification (GTDB taxonomy): domain Bacteria; phylum Chloroflexota; class Dehalococcoidia; order Lucifugimonadales; family UBA3495; genus VXOI01. Next base: position 6,179 of record CAZYBD010000242.1, read on the forward strand.
CCACAATCAAATAAATACCGTAGGGCCGTGAGGCAGCCCCCCAATATGGGACGATGGGCCGCCACACTTTTAAAACAGTCCAGAGAGGCTGGCAAAGTAGAACGTCCCAATAAGTGCGCCGCGAGTTTCCCCGTTCGCAACTAACTGGACTTTTCGCCCTTGCCGGACTTTGGCAAGGGTTTTTTTGTGAATCCCAGGCAAAGAAATGGTCGAACGACAAATTATGAACCCGGAGGATATCGGCCGTGCGTTAGCCCGCGTAGCGCATGAAATCCTGGAGCGCAACCAGGGCGCCAGCGATCTCCTGCTGGTGGGTATCCGCACCCGCGGCGACCATATAGCCCACCGGGTGGCGGCCAAATTAGCCGAATTTGAAGGTGCGGAAGTGCCTGTGGCTTCTCTGGATATCAGCCTGTACCGCGACGACCTGCAAGAACGGTCCCGTCCTGTAGTACACCCTACAGACATGCCGGTCAGCATCCAGGACAAACGGGTGGTTTTGGTGGACGATGTTCTGTTCACAGGCCGGACCATCCGCGCGGCCATGGACGCCCTGAACGATTTTGGACGACCCGACCAGATACAACTGGCGATCCTACTGGACCGGGGCCACCGAGAGTTGCCGATACGAGCCGACTTTGTGGGTCAGAACATACCCACCGGCATGGACGAGAGGATCAAGGTCAGTTTGCTGGAGAGCGACGGAACCGACGGCGTAGCGTTGATCAGGGAGCCCGGGCAGCAGGACAAGCAGCCAAATGAGAATGAATAGCGTTTTGGAGAAGGGGTATTTGAGGGCGGGCTGTAATGACGATATCTAGAACCATCGATGCTCCAGCGATGGACGACGTGGCCCTTCCAGAAAGCCATCCGCAGCGCAAGCACGTTCTGGACTTGGACGACTACTCCAGCGAAGAGTTAGCCTCTGTTATGGAATCGACTAGGGGGATGACCGAAGTATTGCGCCGGGATATCAAAAAAGCGCCGGCCCTACGCGGAAAAGTGATCGTAACCCTATTCTACGAGTCCAGCACCCGGACTCGGATCTCGTTCGAGGAAGCCGGCAAGCTGCTCAGTGCCGACGTCATCAACATGAGCGCCTCAGGGAGCAGCACCGATAAGGGCGAATCCCTGTTGAACACCGGTTTAACCCTGCAGGCTATGGGCGTCGACACTCTTGTGATACGTCACCCCCATTCGGGGGCCCCATATTTCCTGGCGCAGAACCTGAACCACATAAGCGTGGTCAACGCCGGCGACGGCATGCACGCTCACCCTACACAGGCCCTACTGGACATGTATACCGTCCAATCCAAATTGGGCGGCTTGGAAGAACGAAAAGTGGTAATCGTGGGCGACGTCTTACACAGTCGGGTCGCCCGGTCCAATATCTGGGGGTTTGCAAAGATGGGAGCCACGGTCGTGCTATCCGGCCCTAGGACGCTCATGCCTCAGGATTTCATGCTATCTCAGAGCAAGATCCCCAAGTCCCAATTGTCCGCGATGGTGGAGATAGAGACCAACCTCGACCGCGCCATAGAAGACGCCGACGTGGTAATGGCCCTGCGGTTGCAAAACGAGAGACAGAACAGCAGTTCATTGCCCAGCATCCGAGAGTACATCCGCCGCTGGCAGGTCACAGACGAACGACTGGCCAAGGCCAAACCCAGCGTGATGGTGATGCATCCAGGCCCTATGAATGAGGGCGTGGAGATAAGCACGTCCATTGCCCACGGCGGCAACTCAGTGATTGAGGAACAGGTGACCAACGGTGTGGCGGTACGGATGGCCGTCCTCTACCAGGTCACAACCGGACCAGAACTGTAGCCGGGCAGACAGTCAGAAGGAGATCCAGTGCAAGAACTGGGTGGGACGCAAGAGGCCGTATTGATCCGCCGGGCGCGGATCATCGACCCTATCCGGCAAGTGGACCGGGTGGGCGATTTGCTGATAGGAGGCGGCGAAATTCTACTCACCGGCCGGGCGCCGCAAGAACGCATACCCGAAGACTGCCAGATCATAGATGCCCAAGGCCTAGTTGCCAGCCCAGGCTTCATCGATTTGCATTGCCATCTAAGGGAACCTGGATTCGAGCACAAAGAGACCATCGCAACCGGAGCCCAGGCAGCGGCACGAGGCGGATTTACGACCTTGTGTTGCATGCCTAACACCGACCCACCCGTTGACTCCGAGTCTGTAGTGGAGTTCATCAACCGTCGCGCTTTGAGCGACTCGGCCGTGCGAATATTGCCTGTGGGTTGCGTTACCAAAGGCCGATCGGGCCTGGAGCTGGCCGATATGGAAGAACTAGCCAACTCCGGCGTGGTCGCCTTCAGCGACGACGGAGACCCGGTCTATGACGCCAATTTGATGCGGTTGGCGCTTACTTATAGCTATGACTTGGGAAAGCCCATCAGCCAGCACTGCCAAGACCGGTCGCTGTCGAACGACGGAGTGATGGCCGAAGGCGCCGTGGCCACACTGCTGGGACTGGCGGGCATTCCGGCGGCCGCCGAGGAGGCCATGCTGGCCCGTGACATCGCTCTGGCCGAAATGACTGGCGGACGGCTGCATCTGGCGCACTTGAGCACAGCTGGCAGTGTTCTTTTACTCCGGCAGGCCAAGGAGCGAGGATTGCCGGTCACCGCCGAGGTATGTCCCCACCATTTGACGTTGACCGAACAGTGGGTCATGGGCACCAAGGGCGCCCCCTCCGATTCCGTCAGTGAGATGGCCTACGAGACTTCGACCAAGGTGTACCCTCCTCTCCGTTCGCAATTCGACGTGGATGTGTTAGTGGACGCGTTGAGAGAGGGCCTTATCGACGCCATCGCCACAGACCACGCACCTCACGATTCCATGAGCAAGCAGGTGACCTACGAAGACGCCTCCTTCGGGATCAGCGTCTTGGAAACCGCATTGGGCTCGGCGCTTTCGCTGGTCCACCAAAGGAAGTTGAGCATGAGCGACATGGTTTCTAGGCTCACCCAAGGCCCGGCCCGGGTGCTAGGCAACGATTTCTCCGACCTAGCTACCATCGAACCCGGGACCTCCGCGGACATAGTCCTCTTCGACCCCGACCTAGACTGGACCGTGGACACTACCACATTCGCCTCCAAAGGGAAAAATACTCCCCTTGAAGGAACACCTCTAAAGGGCCGCGTGATGGCTACATTTGCCTCGGGCTGCCTAGTCTACCAGGCCCCAGAGCTAAATTTTCAAAAGTCGACAGCTGGAACCAATGCAACAAACTCATAACAATCCCGCTCAATTAATCAACAGCCATATCACTGTCTGCCTCGGCGGACCAAACTGCCCTGGCGTCTGGACGGAGTAGTGTTTCCCCCTGCCAGCCTGGTGCTGGAGGACGGCTCCGTACACAAAGGGTTCGCATTTGGCTCTGCCACTGACGGTCTGGGCGAGGTCGTTTTCAACACCGCGATGACCGGCTACCAAGAGGTGCTCACCGACCCCTCGTACGCCGGTCAACTGGTCACCCTAACCTATCCTATGATCGGCAACTACGGCATAAACAAGGAAGACTTCGAGTCACGGCGCATACAGGTGGCCGGCCTCATTGTGCGAGAGCACAGCGACGCCCCCAGTCACGGCGACAGCGACCGTACACTGCACGAGTTCCTGAGCAGCCAGGGGGTCCCAGGCCTGAGCGGAGTAGATACTAGGGCGATCACTCGTCGCTTGCGTACCTACGGCGTCATGATGGGCACCATCACCTCTGGCTCTCCCGAAGCAGCTTTAGAGCGACTAGCTCGGACCCCGCCTTACGACGATCACGACTTCGTGAGGACTGTGAGCACGGAACGGGGCTACGAGTGGGACCAGACTGTTGGCCCAACCTTCGATATAGGCGGCATAGATCGTGAAAACCTGACGGAATCGGGCCCCCTAATTCTGGTAACCGACTGTGGGCTCAAATACAATATCCTTCGGCAACTACGCCGGAGGGGTTGTCGCATCGGCGTTGTGCCTGCTGCCACTCCCGCAGAGGATTTGCTGGCCCTTAACCCTTCAGGCATTCTGTTGTCACCTGGTCCAGGGGATCCGAAACTCTTGGACTACGTGGTGGACAATACCCGTCAATTACTGGGACGGGTCCCAGTAATGGGTATCTGTTTGGGACACCAAATCGTCGCCCGGGCGTTAGGGGCAAGCACTTTCAAACTGAAGTTTGGGCACCGGGG
>CAZYBD010000243.1:0-2269 GCA_964645515.1 uncultured Dehalococcoidia bacterium
ATCCCTCTGGGGAGCCCGCCAGGCCGGCCAGCTCCTCCGAAGATTGAAAAGCGTCCAACGCTTGGTTCATCATTCGCCATCCGGAGTCTACTAAGCGGCCGTTGCCTATGCGCATGATCGCTGGGTCGGCGGCACTTCCGCGCCCGCTGCGGCTCGGTATTTTGGTGGACGACTGTGGCCGCGGCAGCGAAACGAATTGCGGGTCTACTACAGCACTGGCACGTGCCTTTTCCAACGACTTACGGACTCCCTCCAGTGAGAGGTCCGTCGTTGCGCTGCCGAACCCGGGGCGGGTACCGCCTTCTGGACCGGCGCCAGACCGGAAGACCACCCGCAGGCCGAGGCCGTAAGAGTCGGTGGATTTGGGTTCTTCCACACCGTTGCTGGATATATGAGAGGTGTAGTTGATACGGCAGGTCAGATTGGTGTCGGCGGACGCAAAGACTTCAACTTCGGAAACGTCCGGTTGGGCCGAAAGGTAGGCCAAGGCCTCTTTGGCCGCGTGTTGCAAGTCCGATAGCGGTATCATGCGGTTACTAGTCAGGCCACCCGGGCCGACCGGTCGTCGCCCAAGCGGTTGATGCGGTCGAACTCTTCCTTTAGTTTGCTGTAGGCTCCATCCAGGTCCTCGGCCTTACCCGCCATATTCTTGAGATGGGTGCGATAGAGTATCCGCCAATCAGCCTCGACTTCATCGAACCGGCGGGACAGACGGACCAAATCGTCCCGTACTCTTGTTGCTTCAAGCGATAGTTTGAACGCGTGTGCGCCGGTCTTGATCAACTCAATCTTATGCGAGAGGGTCAGCGGCGAGACTACCTGAACGCCCCTGCTCGTGTACTCCCGAAGCATCCCGTATTGCTCGCTGATCAAGTAATAGTAGACACCTTCGGAGGGGATGTAGGCGAAAGCAAATTCGGCCGACCCTTTGTCGGGGCACACATAATCGTCGGCGATCTTTTCCAGGTGATTCCTTACGTCCCTGACTAAGGCGTTTCGGCGGCCGTCTTGTTGCTGAGGGTCTTGGACCTCGAACATTGCCTGGTAGTTGTCCAATGGGAACTTGGAGTCGATGCAGATCAGACCTACGGTGGACTTGATGTGAGCGTCGGGGATTTTGCCGTCCAATACTCGCTCACGGATTCCAAACATGTCTGGAGGTAGCTGGTCGGAAAGAATAGTTTCCAGCCCCAGTTCGCCTAGGGCGGCTCGTTCTTTGGGCACACGTAGCATCTGTTCTACCGATCGGTGGGTCTCCTGAACATCCTTGGCGTACTCGTACAACTGGCCTACCGAACGCTCCAGGCCTGAGTCCCGCCAGGCTTTGGAAACTGCAGGTTCGATGTCTTTGGCATCAACCGGACCGCGCCGGAACACCGCCCAGGTCAACGCCACCAGCAATACCACCGCCACAATTAATAACACAATGATGGCCGCTGCCATTTCTCCTCCATGCCCCTACCATTCTCGGCCCGGCGTTATTCTCCAGGATTTACCCACTGGAGCTGGGAACTTTCCCTGGTCCATATTCCTTTTTGAAAACCCGGCTTATCTGGCTGCTCCTGTAAGGCGGGCCACACCCCTCATAGTGGGGCCGCCGTTACTCATCCGCTTGGCTTGCATAGGCTGCCCCTTGCCGCAGTTGGGGATCGGGTTCACTCGCAAATCGTTGCCCACGGCGTTGATCGAGGTGAAGTAGTCACGGCTGTCCGATGTGATGCCGCCGTCCCTATAGAGACGGCCCAGCTGCCCGTTTTCGATCTCGTACACTTTCACAGCGGTAATGCGGAAATTCTCTCGGGATTCAGCGATGGATGGTGTCCGGTGGCCCTCGATGTAGTAGCCGGAATCGACCTCTGAAATAATTTCCTGAGGGTCGCGGTCTCCGGGAGCGAATATCGTGTTGGTCATCCGGATTAGAGGTATCAATTGCGCTTCTGTCGCCCTGGACGAGCCGTTGGTAGGCACCCCCATTATTGCTGCCGTCTGACGATTGTTGAGAAATTCTTCTAGTACGCCCTCCCGGATGATATGGGCCCGGCGAGCGGGAGTCCCCTCGTGGTCGTATTTGAATGACCCGTAACCTTCCATAAGTGGGTCTGAGAACGCGGTGACCAGGGGCGAAGCGAGCTGCTTGCCCAGCTGGTTGTCTTGGAGGTCTTTCAGGAACCAGGAGCGTCCGGCGTAGCTGGTCTCGTATTTCAGTGCCCGGTCCAACTCCGAAGGGTGGCCGACCACCTCGTGGACCAGCAGTGTGTTGAAGTGAGGG
>CAZYBD010000244.1:0-4943 GCA_964645515.1 uncultured Dehalococcoidia bacterium
AACTGGGCCAACCGCACCAAATTTTGTTCGACTTCGAAACCGCCGACCATCATCAGATCAGCCATTTCATCGACCAACAGCACCAAGTAGGGCATCTTATCTGGGGAGCGTTGGTTGAACGCCGTGATGTTCCGCGCGCCCAACTCTTCCATCAGCTTATAGCGGCGGAGCATCTCACGTATGAGACCGCGTAGAGCGCCGTTTACCTCGTCAGCATCCACGATAACCGGCGAGACCAAATGAGGTATGTGGGTGTATGGAGTCAACTCGACCCGCTTGGGGTCGACCATCAGCAGCCGGAGCTGTTCCGGCGTTTTGGTCAGCAGTAAAGAAGCCACTATCGAGTTCATAAGCACACTCTTCCCGCTGCCGGTGGTGCCGGTGACCAGCATGTGGGGGAGGGCTGCCAGATCCAAAACCACCGGACTGCCGCCGGTGTCCTGACCCACGGCCAGCGGTAGGCCACCCTTGGCAGCCATCCGAGTGAAGGCCGGTGTCTCCATCACGTCTCTTAAGTGCACTTTGCTTGGGGATGGCGAAGGCACTTCCAGGCCCACTAGGGCCTCTCCGGGCACAGGAGCTTCTATACGGAGGTACGGAGTCTTCAAAGCCAATGCCATGTCCTTTTCACGTGTCAGGATACTCTGGACCTTGACACGATTGCGGTCTGAAGCACCGGTTTCGGCACTGTATTTGGCTTCCGCGCTCTTTCTCGGCACCCACCCAGGAACCAGACCGAACCGTACGATGCGAGGACCGGCCTTGATGTCAGTGACTTCTACGCGGACTCCATGTACGCCAAGAGTGCTCTCAACCAACCGAGCCATCTGCTGTAGCGCAGCCTCCGGAGAGTGGTGAGGGTCGGGAACCGCAAGCAATTCAATGGCGGGGAGTTGCCATCCCGGTTTGATCTTTTTGCGTACCCCTGCAGGAGCTTCCGAGGCGCCTTTCGTCGTCGCCGGCCCGGGTACCGGTTCAAGGGTCTCCCAGATTGGCCACACGCTCGACTCAGGCTCCTCCCACTCTTCTACCCCTTGGAATTGGTCAAAACTGTAGGCGGCCGTCTTCGAGTCCTGGCCCTCGTGGGTAGGAGTTTCCACAGGCAAAGCAATGGACTTCCAGAAGAACGGAAATGGCCTGCCGCCCTCTTTCTGGCGGCGGTACACTACATAGCGTAATTTGCGGAATCCCCGATCCAAGAATAACGCGGTGTGATGGCAGCCTACATAGAAATAGACCAACGAGAACTGGAGCAGCGAAAACGCTTTAGAGGACTGCCGGACGTAGACCCAACCAATACGCCGCGGCCACAGCATAAGAGGCATCAGAATAGCTATGCCCAGGAGTTTGGCGGCGGTCACGGCCACTGGCGTCCCGCCAACTTCCATGCCCCACTTCCCGCCCAGGCTGTGGTCTTCGAGAATCCCGTCGGAAGGAAAAACTGTGGAAAGCGCCCCGACGACAATCGTCACCGCAGCGGCGGCGACAGTCCAACGGCGCCAATGGGCCAGGATGATACGACAATTGTACCGGAGGGTGACCAAAGCCGCGGCCGACCAAAGGCCGACAGGGAGCCAACCAAAGCCCAGGGCTTCTATGGCCCACTCCCGAGGCCCTATGGAGTAACCGAACGTCAATCCGGCCGCCAGCCCGATGCCAAGAACAACTAGAGCGTCCAGGACCGACCCTGGGGCACCGGTGATAAGGTTTTTAATCGAAGGAGAAGCGGCGGAGGGCCGCCTCCTCCCAATAGAACTTGCCACTTCATCCCTCCAGTGGCAGTTGCTACGAGCCGGAATCCGGCAAGTGGCTGGTGAGAGGTCGGTTCAAACCTCCATAACCACTGGAATTATCATAGGCGACCGGCGTGTTTCGCTAGCTATGAAGCGTCGGGCAGTTTCCCGGATTTTTGTCCTTAACTCGTCAGGGTCCGCCTCTTGGTATTCATCCTCGGAGAGATTATTCGACAAAAGGTTCCCCAAATCTTCAAACAGCTGGGTAGTCTCGAAAAGTTCCATGAAACCGCTGGCCATCGCAACCGGGGTCTCGGCCGGCCGGCCCGTTTTGCGGTCCAACTTTAAGACTAGGACCACAACACCGTCTTTGGAGAGGCGGCGGCGCTGGGTCAGGACCTGGCTTTGCGTGTCCCTAGCGGAGAGCCCATCTATGTAGATCGGGCCCGCCTGGATCCGCTGATCGGAGCGCGCCTCGTCCAAACTCAATTCTAGCACGTCGCCGTCTTCCAATAAGAAGATTCCATCTTTGGCCACGCCCAGGTCCCAAGCCAATTTTGCATGGGCTGCCAAGTGGCGGTACTCACCGTGGACCGGCACGAAGTAACGGGGACGGACAAGGCTCAGAACCAATTTCAGCTCTTCTTGGCTGGCGTGGCCATGGACATGTACTGTGGCAACGCGATCGTACAAAACCCTAGCCCCTTGCCGGAGCAGGTTGTCAATGGTCCGGCTAACGGCCAATTCGTTGCCAGGAATCGGTGTGGCAGAAATTACTACCGTATCTCCTGGGGCAATCCTCACCTCTCGGTGTTCGCTGTTGGCGATTCTGACCAATGCCGAACTCGGTTCGCCCTGGCTGCCGGTGGTCATCAAGATGACCTGTTCCGGGGGCAGCTTCCGAGACTCGCTCATGGGAACCAGCACTTGGGACGGCAAAGTCAGGTACCCCAGCTCGGTAGCCACGGCCACCGTGTCCACCATACTACGACCGACGATGCTCACCTTCCGCCCGTGGCGGACGGCAGCGTCGACTACCTGTTGGACCCTGGAGACCAGAGACGCGAAAGTGGCGACCATTACGCGTCCTTCTGCCTCGCCGATAGCCCTGTCCAAAGTCTCGCCCACCACCCGCTCCGATGGCGTGTAGCCAGGAACCTCTGCGTAGGTGGAGTCAGAACAGAGGAGCAAAACTCCTTGGTCCCCGTAGTTTGCCAGTGCTGGCAGGTCTATTGTTCTTCCATCGACAGGAGTGTGATCGATCTTGAAGTCGCCGGTATGGATCACAGTCCCTATGGGTGTCTCGATTGCTATCCCCATGGCGTCAGGAATACTGTGACAGACTCGGAACCAGGTTGCTGTAAAACTCTGGCCAAACTGGTAGGAGTTCCCGGGATCGATCGGTTCGACCCTGCATGCCCGAGTGGCAAGCCTTTCCTTTAATTTGGAGGATATGAGGCCGTGGGCCAAACGCGGAGCGTATACCGGCACCTCGAGTTGCGGGAGAACGAAAGGTAGGGCGCCGATGTGGTCTTCGTGACCGTGGGTAATGAGGATTGCCCGGACCCGGTCAGAATTTTCCACCAGGTAGGACACATCAGGGATGATCAGGTCCACCCCAAGCATCCCTTCTTCGGGGAATTGGACCCCGCAGTCAACGACAATGATGTCGTCGCCGGTCTCCAGGGCCATCATATTTTTCCCTATTTCCCCCAACCCCCCAAGGGGAATGACGCGAAGTTCCGGAGGCAAGTCTTTGGTTGTTCCTAGAATAGAGTAAGCTGCTTCGGCCAAGCAGCTGAGTTAAATCCGTTTGCGGGGTCTTCTATGGGCGCGATTGTTGTTACCACAGCACTGGTGGCCGCAGCGAACGTCAACTGCCGCGGTTGGGCGGCCCGTTGCTGGTCGGGATGGCCGTCAACGGCGGGGCCGAGAGCAGCCGGGTCCGGCCGCTGGGCGTCTTGCAGAATGCGAGATATCGCCTGGAAGTCTTCGAACATGATGCCCTTAAGTTCGGGACGGCGCAAAACAGCTGCAGGATGCAGAACCGGAAATATCGTCAGACCATCCTTCTGCCGGGCTTTGCCCCTGACCCGTGTGATACTTTCACCGGGGAAAAAGCGCCCCAGAGAAAACCGGCCCATCGTAACGATAACCTTGGGGTTAATCAGTTCAATCTGACGGTCGAGGTATTTGCTGCAGGCCGCGATTTCGGCTGGGGCCGGATCGCGATTGTCTGGAGGCCGGCATTTCACCATATTAGCTTTGTAATCTTCCTTTCTTTTCCTTTTTGTGCCCATGTACGCGAGGAGCCCCTCCAGATGAAGGCCGGCCGGGCCCACGAACGGCCGGCCTTCTTTATCTTCCCGAAAACCGGGCCCCTCGCCTATGAACATTATGTCGGCTTGAGGATTTCCTTCTCCCGGTACGGCCTGGGTGCGTCCGATATGCAGCGGGCAGTCATTACAATTTCTAACTAACTGGGCAACATCTTCCAGACTTTCCATTACCACCCTACCTCCCGTCTGCCTTGCAGATAACTGGTCCGGATAGATTGAAGAACAAACTTTGGCGCACCGCTTGGCGGCCTCTCTGCCTTTTTACCTTACATAAGATAGTACTTTTCTCAAACATCCAATGGTCCCCATGCGGGGATTATTGCGGGAAAATCGCAAACAGGAAACGCGGCTGGAGAACCACTCCAACGGTGGACATCACTAGAACCACCGCCTCCGCCACACGATCCTCGCTGGGAAATCCGGAGCCTCGGCTTTGCCTAGGTGTCTTGGACTCCGTGATCCTTCAGATATGTCACGGCGTCGCTGAGCGTCGCAATGTTACCAGCATCCTCGTCGGAGATCTCCAGTTGGGAGCCCTCGCTGGAAAACTCTTCCTCGAAGGCCATTATTAACTCAACCAAGTCCAACGAATCGGCATTGAGGTTTTCGACGAAGGAGGATGACTCGCTGACATCCTCTTCCTCGACCCCCAATTTATCGACTACAATCTCTTTTACCCTATCATAGACTGTGGGCAAATGTTCATCTCCCCTCAGGCATGGACTCAACAGCGACGAGCTCTCCCGAGTCCAGTCCGGCCATCACGGATCCCAAAACTCCGTTAACGAACCTGGCGGAGCTCTCGCTGCCGAACACCTTAGCCAACTCTACGGCCTCATTAATAGCCGTCTTTTTGGGAGTCCCCGGATTA
>CAZYBD010000245.1:0-3369 GCA_964645515.1 uncultured Dehalococcoidia bacterium
GAAGCTCTGACCGTTGTTTCTGTTCAGGGAGGTCATCAGGTTAATGATTTCGCCAGCAGTCTCGCTGTCCAGGTCGCCGGTGGGCTCGTCGGCCCACACTATAGCTGGCTGGTTCACCAACGCTCTGGCAATCGTCACGCGTTGCCGCTGGCCTCCTGAAAGCTCTCCAGGCAGGTGATTAGCGCGGTCGGCGAGTCCTACCTGGTCCAGCAATTCCATGGATCGGCGGCGGGCGTCCGCCGCTCCGATCCCGGATATCAAAAGGGGCATCTCCACGTTCTCAACTGAGGAGAGCACCGGCAGAAGGTTGTAGAGCTGAAAAACGAATCCCATACTGCGAGCCCGGTAGTCGCTGCGTTCGTCGTCAGGCAAGTTGTGGAGCACGACTTCATCCACGATCACCTCGCCGGAGTCGATATCGTCCAATCCGGACAGACAATTAAGCATGGTCGTCTTGCCACAGCCGCTGGGACCCATGATCGCCACCATTTCTCCACGGGCTACGGCAAGGTCGACGCCACGCAGCGCATTCACTTTCACGGTACCGGTGTCATAGATCTTATGGACGCCGGTGGCGCGAACAATATAATCCTGCATCAATCCCTCTGGGTGAAATACCGGGCGTAGGCATACCGGGTCCGCGGGAACTGGTCCCCATGTGATTATAGCCGAACTGGGATACGGCCTATAAGTATCAAATAGCCTCTAAGAGACCGTTTGCAGCCAGGAGAGCCGGTTGGAAACCCGGCCTACGCAGCCCTATTCAGGCTGGGTCAGCCGTCGAAGGCAGACGCTTTGCCCTCTCCTAGGAACCACCAAAGCCGGTGCCACACCAGCCTGCGTTCGGGTTCGGTCAGTGACCTTCCCAGATGGAGTCGGGCTGCGGTTACCGCTTGGCCTGCCAAAAACCCCCACGCTCCGGGCTCGCCCTGGATCCAACATATTACCTTTTCTTGGTGTCCCCGGACTACTCCGGCCAACAACGAGTCCAATTGTTCGCCATCCATGGAGTTTGGTTGAGCCATCGAGTGAGTCAGTACTCCTTGGTCGGGATATGAAAAGACCCGTCCGAGTGTAACAGACGGGTCGGCGGGTGGCTGGCGACTCGCGAAAGTTGGGTCTCTTACCCTCCCCCCACCGGCCTGACGATTTCTAAGACGTCGCCGTCCTTCAGAGTAACCTCGGGGAATTGTTCTCTCTTGATCACCACGCCATTGTAACCGACGGCCATGAATTTCAGGTCCAGACCGAATGAGTCCAAGTAGGTCTTCAGGTCCACACTTTTCTCAATTGGCCTTGGCTTCCCATTGACCATGAGATTAATCATCGCGGTACGGACCTCCTAGTCCGATGCCAGACAGCGCCCGTTACGCGGCGCTGGACGAGTTTTTCACAGCGTTTCCCGCCGACGGCCCGCCCTTCCAGGCGCAAACCAGCGACTGTTTCAGGCTCCAGGCCGCTGCGGCGGGGTCCGGATGGGCCAAGATGCTCCGGATGACCGCCACACCGGTGGCGCCCGCACCGACAACTTCGCCCGCATTATCGCTGGTGATTCCGCCAATACCTATCAGCGGTAGCCCACAGTCCCGGGCCACAGCGCTGACCAACGCAGGGCCGGCCGGTGTGACCTCAGGGTGGGTGCCGGTAGCATAGACTGTACCCACCACCAAGAAGTCGGCTCCATCAGAACTGGCAGCCCTAGCAGCCTCCACGGAGTGCACCGAACGGCCTATCAGTGTGCCGGGGCGCAGCAGCTTGCGAGCGTGTCCCACCGGAATTGCATCTTCGCCTAGTTGGACACCTTGCGCCCCAACTTGCGTCGCCACTTCGGCTCGGTCATTGATTATGAGAGAAGCCCGACCACCGATGGCGTTTAGCAGCTCCGCGGCTAGTTGCGCCAGTTGGTCGGCCGATAAGTCTTTCTCCCGAAGTTGAACCATGTCCACACCGCCGTCCACAGCCAGACCCACTCTCCGCACTAGGTCTCCGGAAGGTGATACAAGACGATCTGTGAGCAGGCAAAGGCACGGCTCCGGCAGGGCAAAGGACATGCTGGTCAACTGCGAGCCGGCAGCGGCTGGGGGACATCTCTGGTCGGACTGCTGGGGGCAGCGTAGTTTCGGACGGCGATCCGGCCCGCCAAGTAGGCTGTACGCCCGGCCTCCACACCTAACTTGAAGGCCTCTCCCATCGCCGCAGGGTCTTGGGCTTGGGCGATGGCGGTGTTCACAAGAACAGCATCAGCTCCCATTTCCAGTGCTTGGGCAGCATGCGACGGGACAGCGAGGCCGGCGTCCACCACCACCGGTATGTTGGCCTGTTCGATGATGATGCGTACTTCTTCTCCCGTATGGATGCCCTGCCCTGAACCGATAGCCGAACCCAAGGGCATGACGGCGGCGCAACCGGCGTCCTCCAGGTTCTTGGCTAGCACCGGGTCGGCATGGATATAGGGAAGAACGACGAACCCCTCGGCAACCAACAACCGGGCCGCCTCCAGGGTTGAAGCGCCGTCGGGGAACAGGTATTTCGGATCCGGTATCACTTCAAGTTTGACAAAATTGGTTTGCCCTACCTCTCGCCCCAGGCGGGCAACGAATAACGCCTCCTCAACAGTGGCGCACCCGGCGGTATTGGGGAGTAGCTGGTAGCGGCTCCAATTGATGTAGTCCAGAAGCGTTTTGCTCGTGAGGTCATCCAAGTCGAGACGGCGGATGGCCACGGTGATCATATCGGTTCCCGAAGCCTCCACCGCCGCGACCATCTCTTCCATTGAGCGGTAGCGTCCGGTGCCGATGATCAGGCGAGACTTGAATGATTTACCTCCAATCACTAATTCGTCGGACATATTCGCCTTCTCCTGCTGGCGATTAGGGGTCGGGTCTGGTGACCCCCCAGTTAGTCGTAGTCCCTAGAAGCAAAACAGCCGCCCGGGCTAGACCTGGCGGCTCAAATCGAAAGCCAACTGTAACGTCTCATCCCTGCGCCAGTATTACCTGGGTCAGGTACAGACGGTCGGCGGCGATTTTGGCCACCCTCTCAGCCTGGCTTACCCAAGCTCCCGCCAGAACTTGTCGGTAGTTCTGATACTCGAAAAGATTAACACCGGGGCAAAGCGCAAGTCAACGAAATTGGCTTCGGCGGAGCTACCTGCGTTACGGGTGCCACCGATAACGGTAACGAATTTCTATAACCTAAAGTCACAGAGACAATAATATTACCGGCCGTCCAATTTTCGTGGTGGGACCTCGGATAGGGAGAGACGGTGGAGACAAGGTAAATATGGACTCTGGCAGCGCATATCGAGATACTCAAATCAAGCAAATCATGGCAATTTCTCTGTTCAGCAGGTTGCTGAACCCTGCATTG
>CAZYBD010000246.1:0-16595 GCA_964645515.1 uncultured Dehalococcoidia bacterium
GCGCCACCGTTATTTGCCCCTCTGGCAAACCCCCAGACCACCGCGTCGTGGCGGATTACGCCACAGGGTGGATGGTAGAGGGCGGCCATTACAGGGAAGGGCTTTCCCTTACGAAGATCCATCGACGGTACCAGTTTTTTGATCTCTTTGAGACCGATCAGACGGCTATCGACACCCAGAACGCGGTTAAACTCGGTGCGCATTCGGAGCCCATAAACGGCCGCGTCGGTGTGGCCCAGGTCCAGACGGCAAATCTGGTTGAATAGCAGGTTGAAGATTAGTTCTTTGGCCAACCCTTCGTACAGTTTGACACTTTCGTTAAAGAAGGGAATACCATCTGTGGTCAGATAGTTGGACCGGATGATTGCGGTGGTACGAGCGCTAGCACCGCCACCTAGGTACCCTTTATCTAAGACCGCTACATCGTTGACTCCCAACTTTGTCAGGTAATAGGCAGTAGCCAAGCCGTGGACCCCGCCACCGATAATCAACACATGATATCGGTCTCTAAGGGGTCGTCTGTCCCACATTCTGTTTTTTTTGAAAAGTTGAAACACTCTAATTCACCGCGGAGAACACAATGATGCTTAATGGCGTTGGAGAAACTGTCGAATCCCGTCCGTTAGTACCTCGACATTGATGGGCAATCCGGCCCAGAGGTCTGATTGTGTGGGGTACTACAGCAATTGCGCTTGATGGATCAGTGCCAGCTTATCCACCGCCTTAACCTCGACCATTGACTCTTCGTTCAGCAGAAGGTCTAACTTGTAGGCCATTTTCAGCTCAATCCCGGTAGGTTATCGGAAGGGGTTTTGTCTTTCCATTCTAAGGCCTCGTTCTTTGAGTTCGAAACCCAAACACGCCTCGCAGGTCGACTCCAGCAAACTTGGCCCCCTGTACTGTGGACTTCGCTGGCGGCCTTGGTAGTCCGCACGGCAATCCCTTGTAAAACTCCATCCCGGACCATCAGCATTCGTTGTTGACAGTGTCCCATTCCGCGAAATTCACTTAACAGTATGCTGTCAACCAAACTCTGCGATCAACTCGAAGCCAACAACTCAGTCATGGCCTCGGTACCCACCGGTCCGGCGCCTATTTCTTGTGCGGCCTCGGTTATTGCTTCCCAAAAATATTCCCCGAATTCCCGAGAGAGGTAGATCTGGTAGCTAGGGAGACCGGCAGCAGCTTCCCGCAGCAACAGTCCTTGTATTTCGGCGAATCGTGACTGGGCGCAGGTGAGGTCGGGCATGGCTTCTGGCGAAACGTCCAATTCGGTGATGGCGCTCAATATTTCTGCCGAATAAGGTCCTATCAAGGCTACACCGGCGAGGGCGGATGATACATCCAACACGTGAGCGCAGCCGTCGGTCGTGGCTTCCAGCGCCGCGACTACAGCAGGAGCTACTCCCGGAGGCGTTAGCACCGCTATCTCATCTTCCGTCAGCCGAGCGACGTTGACTGAAAGACGCGACGTTTCGGTAGAGACTTCTCCCCTCAGCACCCGTCCCACGGGTAACGGCGGCTGTTTGGGCGCCAGCGTTTGAATGACGGCAGGAACACCGCTGCCGATGACGCGCACCTGGCCGTTCGGGCTGATGTCATGTATGCCGGCCGCCGTGCGCAGCAGCTCGAGTTCGCTGGCGGCGGAGCCAAAGCGCAACGGTCGCTGCCAACCGTCGGCGTCGCCCATGAGCGCGCCCCGGGAAATTTGAGCGTGGTACATGGCGGTGCGTCGGACCGGGTTATCAACATCCATATCAGATCCTCAGCCTTTCCCCGCTGGGATCGTAGACCGACTGGAGGGTGACCTGAGCCGGGGACCGGCGGTCTTTGATCAAGATTTCGATGTTGACCCCTTCCTGGGCCAGGCCGATGGGCACCCAGGCCAGGCCGAATCCCTTGCCTATTGTGGGACTAATCCGGGCGCTGGTGACCCGTCCCACCGGACGGCCGTTGCTTACCACGGGGGCACCGTCCTCAGGCACTACCTTGTCCTGCATTATGAACCCGACCAGCTTCTGCTTCGGACCGCGCTCGCTGGCGGCGACCAAGCCGGCGCGCCCGATGAAATCGTCTTTATCGAAACGGACGACCCATTCAGACCCAGTTTCAAGAGGGTTTGACACAGCGTCGGTGTCTTGGCCGACGATGATATGACCCTTTTCTAGGCGTAATATTCGCTGGGCTTCCAGGCCGAAGGGAGCTATTCCGAACTCCCTTCCCGCTTCCATAAAAGTGTTCCACATATACTCGCCGTATTCGGCCTGGAAGTGGACCTCCCAACCTACTTCTCCAACAAAACCGATTCGGAGCAACAAACAGTGCACTCCGGCAACTTCTCCCTGGGCCGACCGCATATAACGGAACCCGGTCTCCGACAGGTCGACGTTGGTCAGTTTGGAGAGCGTATCTCGGGCTCTGGGGCCGGCGATGTTAACGGCACCGCAGGCCGAGGTCACGTTCACCACATGCGCGCATTGACCGGTGCCCGCATTCCACCAATTGAACCATTCTTCAATGAGATCAACATTGCCAGTGGTGGTGGTAACGAAATAGCGGTCTTCGGCGAGCCGGGTGACCGTACCATCGTCCAATATGGTGCTGTTATCCGAACACATCAGCCCGTAGCGTATGCGGCCGACCCGCAAATCTGAGAAACGGTTGGTGTAGATCCGATCCAACAGGGCAGGGGCGTCGGACCCTCTGACTTCCAGCTTCCCAAGAGTGCTCACATCGATGATGCCTACCCTTTCACGGACAGCGATGCTCTCGTCGGCAGGCGACCCGTAGTTGTGGGCTCGCTGCCAAGGCCCTGCGGCGACCATCAATGCCCCCAGGTCCCGGTGGGCGCGGTCCATGGGTGTGAGCTTGACCGGCATGTGTGACGGCCCCGCCAGAGCCGCTAGGGGCACCGGCTGCATCGGCGGCCTGGCGGTGGTGGTTCCAATCTCGTCCAGAGTGCGGCCAGTCCAGCCGGCGCAGATGCCCGCCAAGGCCTTGCCACACATTTTCCCCTGGCAGGGCCCCATGGAAACGGTGGTGTACCTCTTAAGAATCTGGATGTCCTCGAACCCTTCCTCGATGGCCTCCCTGATGTCGCGAGCCGAAACGTCTTCGCATACGCAGACAAAAGTCCGGCTTCCCAGGTCCGAGCTGACATCCTCTGGAATGGCTACCGGAGAGTTCTGAAGCGACGCTCCCGATCGGGCAATCAACCGGCGGACATCGTCGGCACCGGAGACGGGCTGCCCAGAAATCTCGGCAGCTGCTTTTTCACCCGCGAGTTTTCCTTGGATCACAAGCGTCGAGACCTCGTGAAAGCCGTTTAACTCGCCCGCAGTCAACACACCCCAGGGCGGCTCTTGGGGAACCGATTCACCCAGGACGGCGTCGAAAAATGTTGACCCTCCGGCCTGATAGAGCAGCCCGCCCGCCGGTTGGAATCCACCTGCCATGCAAACAACATCGCAAGTAATTCGTTGGGCGGCGGCGTCCATAGCCTGGGTTCCCAGGGGAACCACGCTAACTGCATTTACCCTGCGCTTGCCATAGGCCTTGGCGACACGATGCTCCTGAAGAACAAGCCCTCCGCGGTTCCGAAAATCTTGTACGACATTATCGGTAGTGATCGCGGGCCGGCTGTCAACAACAGCCGCCACCGTTACTCCCGCATCCAAAAGTTCCAAAGCAGTGTCGTACCCGCGGTCCGTTTCGGTTACTATCACGGCCCTGTTGCCTGGCCTGACTCCGTGCAAAGCGATTAATCTCCGCGCCGCCGTGGACAGCATGACGCCTGGCCGGTCGTTGTCCTCAAAGAGTACCGGTGTCTCGTAGGAACCAGTGGCCAAGACCACTCTTTTAGCCCTGAGGCGGGTCAACTGTTCACCGTGCAGTACGGCCAACAAGTTGTCTTGATAAAACCCGAAGACCGTCGCGTTGCTCATCACCTCTATGTTCGGTAACTCCTTGACAGCCGCCGCCATCTCCCGGGCCAACAGGAACCCTGCCTGGTCAGCGTAGTCCAGGACTCCGGTAACGGTCATTTGGTTGAAGCGGAGGTGCCCGCCGAGTTCCGGTTGATCGTCGATTATGACCACCGACGCTCCACGGGCCGCTGCTGACGTGGCCGCTGCCATGCCAGCGGGTCCACCACCCACGACGGCCACGTCAGCCTGGCGGTTCCGATGCTGGTAAGGTTTTTCATGGCCTGCCTTGATATCGATACTGCCCAGTCCACCAACGCGTCGGATGAATCGGCGCGCCAACAACCACAAGGCCTTTGGCCGGTGGAGGGCCTTGTAATAGAAGCCCACCGGCATCAACCAGTGGAGTAGGTCGAGGACTGCCAGCAAGTCGAAGCCTAAGGATGGCCAGGCGTTTTGATGCTTTACCCGCATCCCCGCCTGAATGGGTATCATACACGATCGGACGTTGGGCTCACTGTCCACCGTAAGCAGGCAATTGGGGCAACTGCCCGAGACGCATAATAGACCACGCGGACGGTGGTATTTGAAGCTGCGGCTGAAAGTGGAAACCCCAGAGGCGGCCAGAGCCGACGCCACCGTATCGCCCTGGAACCCCCGGACTTTTCGCCCGTCGAACTCGAACTCTAGGACCACCGAGCGGTCAAGCGACTCACTAGCGCGCGGCTCTAGCCTTGAAGTGTTATTGCCACTGGCCATCTGGAACAAGCCTCTGGACGTGAGATACGGCAGCCAAGCTTACCATGACCGCAAGAATTGCGGAACGTGGCGGTTGTGATAAAGGTCAGGCAGAAGGAGGCCCGGACGGCTGCTCCTCAGGCCAGAAGGTCTCTTGTACCTGATTGGTGGTGGTATCGCGGCGAGCGTGGAACCAGCGCCTGCAGCCGTAGCGATGGTTCCACCACTCTTGCTGTATGCCGGCCGTGTTGGGACGGAAATAGAAGTAGTGGCTCCACTGCTCTCGCGGGGCGTCGGGAGGCGGGCGTTTGGTCACCTCGCCGCCAAACCGGAACTCTTGGACACTACGCTCGCCACAATTCGGGCAGTTTAGTAAGAACGACATGTGTGGCCCTTTCAACTTATTCGATGTTCCAAAATTCGTGCATTCCTGACGGGTCTCATCAGGATTAATGAAAAAGGATGAGCAACAGGATCACATCGCTGGGATGGTAGTATTCCACCTGCTACAGAGTGTCGTTAATGGAGTCGTCCCGGCTGTAACTCATCAAGAACTGGTCATCTGTCACGCTTCGCCTATACACTTCCGATGATCAGTTTGCCCCGTCATCCAGAACCACGACCAACGGTACCTGCTGGCCAGAGGTCTAGCTTTTCTGCAACGCCTCGGGTTATAACAGCCTTCCAGCGGTGTCGGCCTTAAATTCTATTCGTATCTCTGAATCTGTCGGTTCCTTTCGAGTTCGGTGTGTTCACCCGATAGTGCGCTAGAACAGGGTGAGGTAGCTTTCGATCTCCCACGGAGTGACCTGCCGATGGTACTCCCGCCACTCGGCCTGTTTCTGGTCGACGAACTCTTCATAGATGACGCCAAGGGCACCCTGGACTACCTCGTCCTGTTTTAGCTCCTCCAAGGACTCCGGCAACGATTGTGGCAGCATGCGCACCCCGCGGCGGCGTATCTCCTCCAGCCCCAGGTCGTAGAGGTTGCCCAGATTGGGTTCCCCCGGATCCAGCTTACGGTCGACCCCGTCCAGTCCCGCCATCAAATATGCGCCGAAAGCCAGGTAAGGGTTACAGGCCGACGACATGGTGCGGTCTTCCAAATGACCGGGCCCGGCAGTACGGATCATCTGGGTGCGGTTGTTATCGCCGTAAGACACAAACGCAGGCGTCCAGAGGAACCCCGACGTAGAGCCCACGAGCGCCGGCCCCACCTGCAAGCGTTTGTAGCAATTGACCGTAGGCGACATCACCGCGCACAGTGCCGGGGCATGAGCAATAACACCTCCTATGAAGTGATAAGCCGTTTGGGACAGCCCGAGACCCCGGTAGTCCTCCTCGTTCAAGAACAAGTTCTCGCCGGTCTTAGAGTCCGCCAAGTGGTAGTGGATGTGGCCTCCGCTGCCGGTGCGGTCGGTGAAGGGCTTGGCCATGTGAGTGGCAATGGCGCCGTGGTTCTGGGCATACTGGCTGGTCATCATCTTGAAGAAGGTATACCGGTCGGCTGTGGTCAGAGCGTCCGCATAGTGGAAATTAATTTCGTACTGGCCGTTCGCGTCTTCATGATCCGACTGATAGGTGTCCCAACCGATGCGCCGCATTCCATCCATCATGTCACGCAGATAACCGATGACATTGGAGATGCCTTTGAAGTCGTAACATGGCTTGCGCAGGTTATCAATATCGTTGGGGTCCCAGACCTCGATAGAACCATCGCCGTTTTTGGTGACCAGAAAGTGCTCGGGCTCGATGCCGACATTAAAGTCAAAACCTTGACTCCTGGCATCAGACAAGACTCGTTTGAAGTTCTGTCTGGGACAGAACATGTGGGGATTGCTATCGACGAACAAGTCACTGGCGAACCGCGCCAGCCCCTCGGCCCAGGGGACGTAAGTATACGAGTCTAGATCTATGCGGGCCATCATGTCATGGGAATGTGGCCCTTGACCCATCCCGGGTAAGGCCGCGCCAGCGAAGCCGGCCCCTTCTTCCAACACGTCATCAAAGTGTTCCACGGGAACCATCTTGACCTTAGGGGACCCGTTCAAGTCCACAAACTGGGCCAAAATGAATTCGACATTGTCTTCTTTCATCCGGCCGGCTATTTCGTCTCGGGTGACCATGTCTACTCCTTTCGGAGAGCGTTCGGCTAACAGCCGTTAGATTTTTCGGGTTAGTAGACTTTGTTGGTACCTACCAGCGGCACCCGGGCCATAGCCGATGCCTCTATGGTCAGCGCGGCTAGGTCTTCGGGTTCCAAACTATGAACATCTCCCTTACCCAAAGACCGAGTCAGCAGGGTCATCTCCATGGTCATAGAGTTGATGAAGTTGGCCACCCGTTCCGCGCCCTCGTCTGGGTCCAGCCGTTTCATCAGCCTAGGGTCTTGAGTGGTGATGCCGACAGGGCATTTACCGGTGTGGCAGTGACGGCAATAGCCAGCGGGTACCCCGATGTCCTCTTCGAAGTTGCTTTCTGGAATCTCTTTGTTGCAGTTGAGAGCAATGAGGGCTCCCAGGCCAATGGCGACCGCGTCGGCGCCCAAGGCCAGAGCCTTGGCCGCATCGGCGCCGTTCCGGATGCCTCCGGACGCGATCAGACTGACCTTGCCGTAGAGCCCCAACTCCCTCAAGGCTTCCCGCGCCATCACAATCGCTGGGACCGTAGGGATTCCGCTATGTTCCAGTAAGACCTCCGCCGACGCTCCGGTACCGGCCAGCATGCTGTCGATGACGATGGCGTCGGCCCCTGCTTTGGCCGCTAGCTTGACGTCGTCGTCCACCCGGCAGGCACCCAACTTGACATGTACTGGGACCCGCCAGTCGGTAGCTTCCCGCAACTGCTCGATCTTCACGGCCAGGTCGTCGGGCCCCAACCAATCGGGATGCCGTGCCGGACTCCGCTGGTCGATACCCTTAGGCAGGTCCCGCATTTCGGCGATATCATCCTGGACCTTCACGCCCATCAGCATGCCGCCTGTACCCGGCTTGGCGCCCTGACCCACTACTATCTCTATGGCCTGGGCCTGCACCAAGTGGTGGGGATCGAAGCCGTAGCGGCTGGGTAACACCTGGTAAATCAACTTTTCAGCGGCGTCGCGCTCCGCTTGGAGCATGCCGCCATCACCGGTGCAACTGGCGGAACCGACCATTGCAGCAGCTTTCCCCAGCGCGGTCTTGGCGTTGGCAGACAGAGCCCCGTAGCTCATGCCACTGATATACACCGGAGTCTCCAGCACCAGTGGGTTCTCGGCGTTGAGGCTTCCAAGCACGGTCCGAGTATTGCAACGTTCTTTGTATCCTTCCAGAGGGAAGCGAGTCAGACCGGTGGAAAGGAAGGTCAGATCGTCGAAATGGGTCACTTTTTGGAAGGAAGAAAACCCGCGAATGCGGTAGCGGCCCAGCTCGGCCTTTGCGTGAATATCCTCCTCGATCCAAGGAGACCATATTTGGCTACTTCCCATTACCATCGAATGCGATCCCCCTTAGAGCGCGGCTTTTTCCAACCGCTCCAGCGAGTCGTAGTGGTACAGC
Organism: uncultured Dehalococcoidia bacterium; assembly: GCA_964645515.1. Classification (GTDB taxonomy): domain Bacteria; phylum Chloroflexota; class Dehalococcoidia; order Lucifugimonadales; family UBA3495; genus VXOI01. Next base: position 8,198 of record CAZYBD010000246.1, read on the forward strand.
TTCCTCGCTGATACCACTTTTGTGAAGCGCGGTTTATCCGCAATGCCATGAGCCTCTAGAGCAGCCAGGACGTCCAGAAGTTCATCCTCGGGCATCTCTTCCACCTGTGCATCGGCGCCCAAAGAGCCTATGCTGCCGGCGACGTAGATGGTTCCTTCATACATAGAGTCGCCCAAAGCCTCTCCAGCGTCGCCGCAGACAATGATACGGCCCTTCTGCATCATGAAGCCGGTCAGAAACCCGGTATTACCGCCGACAATCATCGTCCCGCCTTTCATCGAAATACCGGCCCGTGCCCCGGCATTTCCCGCAATAAAGATCTCTCCACCTCGCATGGTGGACCCGGCGGAGGCGCCGGCGTCCCTGCTCACTGAAATGCGGCCCGACATCATGTTATCCCCCAGCGCCCAACCGACGTTTCCCTGGATATCGACGTTGGGACCGTCAAGCATACTGGCGGCGAAATAGCCGACGCTCCCTTCTATCTTAATGTCGCACTTCTGGAAGATGGCGACGGCCAGGTTGTGCCTGGCGTCAGGATTTTTTAGCGTAATGTCATTTTCCAGGGAGGCCAACTCCTTGAGTCGCAGGTTGACTTCCCGGGTCGTTAGTCGGGCGGCGTCTAGAGTAGCCAGGTCATGACCTCACTGTTTTGCGGCTCTACACGTTTGATCTCTTCCGAGAACACTCCGCGCAGCGCAATCTCCTCCGAGGCGATGGCTATGACGTCTTCGTTCTCCATGGTGACCAACGGCTTGGCCGACCATTCGTCCTTTGCGTAACCAAGTCCTTCGCGAGTGGCCACCAGATAGGTGAAAGTGCCATCCAAATCATGTAAGGAGGCCCGGAGCGCAGAGTCCAAACCTTCGCCGTGGGCCAATTTGTCGGCTAGGTAGACGGCAATGAGCTCAGAGTCATTGCCGGTCTGGAAATGGTGGCCCTGCTCCTCGAACATCCGCTTCAATTTGTGGTAGTTAGTCAGTTGACCGTTGTGCACAACAGTCACATCCGGAAATGGGTAGGCCCAGAAGGGATGTGCGTGATTGACGTCTACGACGCTTTCCGTCGCCATCCTGACGTGGCCGATGCCGTGAGTCCCTCTGATACCGGATATGGCGTGTTTTTGGTCCATGGCCGCCGGAGTGCCCACGTCCTTGATGACCTCGGACGTCTGCCCAATGCTGTGAAGGGCGACTCCTCTGGTTTCCAACAATGCCCTTGCCAACCTTGGAACTTCGCCATCAAAGTTGACCACCAACCGCAGAAATTGCCCGGTGCTGGTGCTGGAAAGCACTACCCCGACGGCCCGCTGGATGGTCTCCTCCACCCTGGCCAAAACGTCGTTCGCACTCTCTGCGCTCTCGGTCCAGATACGGATCACCAGGGCGCCATCAAGCTGTTCGCCGACCACCGTGATTCCGCTGGAATCTTTGCCCCGGTGGGTCATGGGCTCAAGCATCCTTACCAACTCGTCGCCGACTAAAGAGAGGACCGGAGCGAGACTAGACTGGGATGACCGGTTCTTGTGGAGGATTCCGCTAACGCCACACAAAATCTACACCGATTCTAGCAACTGGTAAACCGAATTAGCACGATGAATCAGAGACTCAGCGCTATGTGTGGGCAGTGTAGCCAAGTGGCACTGACCCGTCAAGACTGGAGACGTCCGGACGCGAATGGCGAAAACAATCCTGCGTTGCCCAACAAAACGTTGGTTCTGAGCTTGTCAAACCCCTCTTCCTACTGACAGGTGCTTCGACATGCTCATAACCAACAGAATAGACGAATGACCTGACTGACGCCGCAAGAGGCCGGACAGTTAGCGGCGGCGTTCGCGTACGTAGCTGGCAAGGTCCAGCAGTGAACGGCGGGCCTCACAATTGGGGAGTTCCATAAGGCTAGCGCAGGCCTGGTCGCAGTAGTCTTTTACCACCTGCTCGCAGTCCTTGGCGATGCCGGAGTTCTGGAGCATATCCAGCACCTGCTCCAGCTTTCCTTCCTCCTCGGGGTCATTGAAGAGCCGTTGCACCGGATTGTCGTCCGGGTAACGCTCCAGCAACATGATGGTCGGCAGAGTCAGCACGCCATGAAGTAGGTCGGCGCCCACCGGCTTGCCCAAATCCTCCGGGTCACCTTGCACGTCCAGCAGGTCGTCTCCTATCTGAAACGCCATCCCGATGTTGTAGCCGTACTGCCGCATGGCCTGCACCTGCGCCTCCGGGGCTCCCCCTAAGATAGCGCCTGACTCGCCTGCGGTACAAAAGAGCGAGGCCGTCTTCCGATAGATGCGGTCGTTGTACAGTTCCCGAGCCTGCTCGGGGTCGAACGCACTGAAATACTCGATGAGTTCGCCGCTGGCCAGTTCCATGATGGTCTCAGAAAAGCGGCGGATGACCCGCACGTTGTAGGTATCACATACGAAGGTCGCTGATGTAGCAAAAACGTAGTCCCCGAACAGAACCGCCACATGCTGCCCCCAGACGTTGCCGACTGTGGCACGGCCCCGGCGCAGCGGAGAGTTGTCCACAGTATCGTCGTGAATCAACGTGGCCAGGTGCAACAGCTCCACCGCGCTGGCCATCAATATGGGCTTCTCGGGGTCGTGGGAGTAGAAGTGGGAGGCCAACAGCGTGATAGCCGGGCGCACCCGCTTGCCACCTGCACCGGCCACGTAGTCTAGCAGCGGGCTGAGGTGGCCGCCCTGATTGGAGGCAAGGTCGCGCAGCTTTTGCTCCACCAACCCCAATTCATACTGAACCGGAGCGTAGATAGAAGCAGTGCGGTCGTCCAAGCCGTGGAGCATACAGTCCTACTAGACCCCGACCCTCAACCGGTTAACCTCTTGTTCGACGACCTCCGGTTCCAGCTTGGTGTAGAGGGGGGCAGGTTGACGCAGCGCCTTGCCAGCAGCCACACCGGCCAGAATGTAATCGAAGTCCCACATGCCTTCTTCCACCCGGTCGTCGAAGCCCAGGTACTCATGCAATTTCTGGGAACTGAAAGGCATAAACGGGTAGAGCATCACCTTCAAGCAGTTGATAGTACCGATAGTCACCCACAGGCTGGTCGCGGCCTGCAACCGGTCCTCTTTGATGGTGCGCCATGGCGTCTTGGCGTCCAAGTAGCGGTTTGCTTCTTGGGCCAGCCCGAAGGCCTGTCCTATGGCGGCCTTGAAATGACAATCCGCCAGATTTTGACCTACTTCGTCCAGCGCGATCCGGGCTGATCGGAGCAGACCTTCATCCACTTCGTCCAAGCCATCCGGCGAGGGAATCTTGCCGTCAAAATTCCGATACGAGAAAGTCAGTACACGGTTTACCAGATTGCCGTAAGTGGCTACCAACTCGTCATTATTGCGGCGCACGAACTCAGACCATGAAAAATCGGCATCCGACGTCTCCGGCATATTGATCGACAGTAGGTAACGGAGCGGGTCAGGGTCGTAGCGATCCAGGTAGTCCGGCACCCAGACGGCCCAGTTCTGGCTGGTGGAAAACTTCTGGTTCTCCAGGCCCAAAAACTCGTTGGCCGGGATATCGTAAGGGAGGTTCAACCCACCGTATCCCATGATAATCGCCGGCCAAATAATGCTGTGGAAGGGGATGTTGTCCTTCCCTATGAAGTAATAGGTCCTACTATTGGGGTCCTTCCAGAACTCCTGCCACCGTTCGGGCTGGCCGTTGTTCTTGGCCCACTCGACGGCGGCCGACAAATAACCTATGACCGCCTCGAACCAAACGTAGATCCGTTTGCCGTCGTAACCATCGAGGGGCAGAGGCACGCCCCAGTCCAAATCACGCGTTATTGCCCGGTCTTTTAGCCCATCTTGCAGGTAGCGTCGGGTGAAATTCAACACATTGGGCCGCCAGTGATCTTGCTTGTTAACCCACTCCAACAACGGCCCTTGAAAGGCCGACAGTCTGAGGAAGAAGTGCTCCGACTCACGAAATTCAGGAGTTTCCCCGCACAGGTTGCACAGTGGATTGATCAGGTCTTGGGGATCCAGTGTGCGGCCGCAGTTATCGCACTGGTCGCCCCGGGCCCGGGAGTTGTCGCAGTGGGGGCAAGTCCCTTGGACGTAACGGTCAGGCAGGAAACGGGTGCAACTGGGACAGTAGGACAAGAGCATCAGATCGGTGTAGATATATCCCTTTTCTAGTAGCACTTTGAATATGTCCTGCGCTACCGCGTAGTGGTTCTCGGTCTCAGTGTGGGTGAACAGATCAAAGGAGATGCCCAGCTTGTCCCAAGCGTCGAGGAACTCTGAGTGGAAACGGTCGACCACCTCATTGGGTGTGGTACCTTCCTGATCTGCTCTGATAGTAATCGGCGTGCCGTGGGTATCGCTGCCAGACACCATCAGCACATCATTACCCTTCAGCCGGTGATAGCGGGCAAAAATATCAGCGGCGAGATAGCAACCGGCAATGTGCCCTAAGTGAAGAGAACCGTTTACGTAGGGCCAAGCAACAGCAACGAGAATGCGCTCAGGCAAGGGACGATTCCAAAAAGAGGTTACGAATTCAGCGGCTATATTTTATCACAGCCACCGGGCAAAAATTTGACCTCCCGTTAGCCGGCGCATAGTCTTATTGGCCGCGGATCCGGTTTCAACCGGCTGCGCCGGCAGGCCAGTAGTCTTGTTGACAATCCCCCGGGCCCGCTGATAATATTCAGGTTTTACATATGTACGAATTCCGCGATGAACGGGAGTACTAAGGGCACCCTGTCTTAGAGAGCCGGAGAGCGGTGGAATTCCGGTGGCAGTAGGATCCCCAACTCGCCCGGGAGCGGCCCGCCTGAAGTCCTATTGGTTGAGGAACTAAGGCGTGGCGGGTGACTCCGATATTAGTCATTGAGTAGTCCCGTTAGAGACCCCACTGGTCTCCGGGAAAGAAGGGTGGTACCGCGAGCACCACAGCCCGTCCCTTCGAATGGGATGGGCTTTTTTATTGCCCAGGAATTTACGAGTTGGGCCAAAAACCGGAGCAGAATTATGGAACTTACCGGCGCTGAAATTGTCTGCGAGGGTCTCATCAAAGAGGGCGTGGACGTCCTGTTTGGGCTGCCCGGAGGGGCCGTGCTGCCGTTCTACGGGGCATTGTCCAAGTACCCGCAACTGCGCCATGTGCTGGTGCGGCACGAGCAGGCCGCCGTGATGGCAGCGGACGGATACGCCCGGTCCAGCGGCAGAGTGGGCGTCTGCGTCGCTACATCTGGCCCTGGCGCGACCAATTTGGTGACCGGGATTGCCTCATCCCAAATTGACTCGGTACCCATCGTCGTCATCACCGGCCAGGTGCCCCGCAGCGCCATCGGCCGGGACTCGTTCCAAGAGACCGATATCAGCGGTATCACTCTGCCGATAACCAAGCACAACTTCTTGGTAATGGAAGTGGAGGACGTGGCACCTGCCATAAAAGAGGCCTTCCACATAGCACGAACCGGACGGCCCGGACCCGTACTGGTAGACCTCCCTAAAGACATCTTGTCGGACTTCAAGACGGAGTTCGTCTGGCCGGATGTGCCCAACCTACCCGGCTATCACCCCCCAAGCGGAGCGCCTATCGATCAGGTCGATCAAGCCGCGAAGCTGATCAACCAGGCCAAGAAGCCGATTATCTTGGCAGGCCACGGCGTGCTGATTTCCCACGCTTACGACAAGTTGATTGAGCTGGCGGAAAAGGCGCAAATACCGGTAATCACCACGCTGCTGGGCATCAGTTCCTTGCCCACCGATCATGAACTAAACCTAGGAATGCCGGGTATGCACGGCATGGCCTACAACAACCTGGCCATTAATGAGGCTGATCTGCTCATAGGGTTGGGAATGCGCTTCGACGACCGGATCACCGGTAGGCTCCGAGACTTCGCACCCAACGCCAAAGTAGTGCACGTAGATGTGGACCCGTCGGAACTGGACAAGAACGTTAAGGCCGCCGCCCCGGTGGTGGGCGACTTGAAACACGTTCTCGACCAGCTACTCCCATTGGTTGAACCGAACATCCACATAGATTGGCACCGCCGCTTGGACCAACTCAAGGGCCAACACCCGTCACTCCACATTAGGGAGTCCGAAGAACTGCTGCCCCAGTACGTACTGAACCAGCTGTCGGAACAGACTCGAGGCGATTGCATTATCGTGACCGGAGTCGGCCAACACCAGATGTGGGCCGCGCAGCATTGCAAGTTCAATTCGCCCAACACTCTCATCACCTCGGGCGGCCTGGGTACGATGGGGTTCGAGGTGCCAGCGGCATTGGGTGCCAAGATGGGGAGCCCCGACAAGACCGTATGGTCGGTGGCCGGAGACGGTGGTTTCCAGATGACCATGTGCGACCTAGCCACTGCCGTCGAAAACGACATCGAAGTGAAGTTCGCCATTCTAAACAACGGGAACCTGGGAATGGTGCACCAATGGCAAGACTTGTTCTACGAAAAAGACTATTTCTCCACCGAGTATTCGGGGAATCCCGACTTCGTCAAGCTGGCCGGAGCCTATGGGATACCGGGTCTGCGTGTAACCAAACCGGCTGAGGTTGCCGACGCTGTGCAGCAGGCAATGGAGATTTCCGGACCCGTGGTCATCGATTTCGTGGTAAAGGACGACGAGAACGTATACCCATTCATTCCAGCTGGGGAATCGGTCAGCGAAATGATGGAAGAGCAGCCAGCCAGCAGGGGTATTGCTTAATATGGTCACCAGCCGATTGGAACAGCACACCATTATAGCGCTGGTGGAAGATAAGCCTGGCGTACTGACACGAGTTGCCAGCATGTTCCGCCGCCGAGGTTTTAACATCGCCAGTCTAGCCGTGGGCAAGAGCGAAATCCGCGGCCGGTCGCGCATGACCTTCGTGGTGAACGGGGACGACGAGACCGTGAACCAAGTAACCAAGCAGTTAGACAAGCTCATCGACGTGATCCACGTGTCCGATATATCGGAACGCCGGATGGTGGCCCGTGAGTTGGCCTTGGTCAAGGTTGCGACCAGCCCTGCTACGCGGGGAGAAATCATTCAAATCGTAAACCTCTTCCGGGCCAACATCGTCGACGTAGGCAACACCTCGATGGTAATCGAAATCACCGGCGAGGAAGACAAAATCAGCGCGCTGCACGGCCTGCTGGAACCCTTCGGAATAATCGAAATGCTCCGCACAGGGTTGGTGGCAATGGTCCGCGGAGAAGAAAACGGCATGGCTTACGCCGCTCAAACTATCGGTGTTAATGGCAACAGTCCCGGTGATCCATAGCCCAATGGTTCGGCAAGCTCAAAACGAACGTAACGCACCAACACCAGGGAGGACTCGGTCTCGACCGTCCTGAGGATGTCGAGGGATCCAATATAAATTGTAGAAGGATGGGGTAAACCGAAATGGTAAACGTCTATTACGACCAAGACGCCGATCTGGCACACATCAAAGATAAGACCATCGGTATCATCGGATACGGCAGCCAGGGCCACGCCCATGCTCTCAATCTGAAGGACAACGGCCTAAACGTGGTCGTCGGCCTATACCCCGGCAGCTCCAGCAAAGGCACCGCAGAAGCAGCCGGGTTGAGGGTGGCCGATGTGCCTCAGGTGGCCGAGGAGTCCGACGTTGTGATGATGGCCATCCCGGACCATGTACAGGGCAGGATCTACCGGGAACAGATAGCGCCCAACCTGAAATCTGGAAGCGCTTTCATGGTGGCCCACGGCTGCAGCATCCATTACAGGGAAATCGTCTTGCCAGACAACATGGACGTGATGATGGTCGCGCCAAAAGCGCCGGGACACCGGATGCGGGAGCTATTTCAGGAGGGAGTCGGCGTCCCCAGTCTCCTTGCGGTACATCAAAACGCTACCGGTAACGCCAAAGACATCGGCCTGGCTTATGCCAAAGGCATCGGTTGTACCGGAGCTGGCGTCCTGGAGACCACCATCAAAGACGAAACCGAAAGCGACCTGTTCGGTGAGCAAACCATCCTTTGCGGCGGGGTCACCTCGCTGGTTCGCGCCGCATACGAGACTCTTGTCGAGGGCGGATATCCGCCCGAAATCGCGTATTTCGAGTGCCTCCATGAGCTAAAAATGATCGTAGACCTGATGTACCAGGGCGGCTTCAGCTACATGCGGTACTCGGTGAGCGACACCGCGGAGTACGGCGACCTCACCCGGGGTAGCAGAGTCATTGACGAGCACGTACGGGAGAATATGCGAGGCGTCTTAAAAGAAATCCAGGACGGCACCTTCGCCCGCGAATGGATCAGCGAAAACGACGAAGGTCGACCGCGCTTCATTCCACTTCGGGAAGAGGCCCAGAACCAGCAAATTGAAGAAATTGGCAAAGGACTACGGAGCATGATGCCTTGGATGGACACTAAATAGTAAATTGATCCAGGCGGAGGTCAAATC
>CAZYBD010000247.1:0-8234 GCA_964645515.1 uncultured Dehalococcoidia bacterium
GCCGCCAGGCGTTGCGCCGGGTCCAGCATGACGTTTCGGCTACTAATCGCCAGCCCGTCGTCCTCTCGGACCGTCGGGCAGACCACGATCTCGGTTCCGATGTCCAGATCACGTACAAGCTTCTTACCCACCAAGGTCTGCTGACCATCCTTCTGTCCGAAGTACGCCCGGTCAGGCCGTGTGATATTAAATAACTTTGAGACCACCGTCGCCACACCCCTGAAATGGCCAGGTCGCTCAAGGCCCTCCAATCTATCTGCCATCGGACCGATGTCCACCCAGGTGGAGAACCCGTCTGGATAGACTTCGGACACGTCTGGGACATAGACCAGATCAACACCATGTTGGGTCAGGAGCTCCAAATCCGCGTCCAAATTTCGCGGGTATTTGGTCAGATCTTCATCCGGTCCGAATTGGATCGGATTGACGAAGATCGAGACGGCCAACGTCTCGTTGTCGGCACGTCCTCGGTCAACCAGACTCAGATGTCCCGCGTGGAGCGCGCCCATGGTGGGGACCAAGCCCAGCGGGCCTCCCGACTGGCGACAGGCCAAGCTCATTTCGTTGGTTTTTTCAATAACGCGCATAGACAAACTCGCTATGACTGCAGGTCCGGCTACGGTCCAGTTAGGTCACCGACCGCAGGTATACCTCCCAATCCGGTGGCCGTGCGGACGCCCCGGAGCACCGCCTGCGCCGTGGCTTCAACGGCCGCGGCCCCTAATACGGTGAGGTCGACAGGATCCGAGTTGCACCCGGTGGACATGGCAAACATGGTGTCACCGTCTCGAATGGTGTGACAGGGGCGGATGGCCATCGCCAAACCGTCGTGGCTGATCCGGGCCAGGTAATTAGTGTCCTCTCTGGACAGAGCCGCATCGGTGGCCACGATGCCAATTGTAGTGTTTTCAAGTACGGAGGACTCAGCAGTCACCGACACCTGTAGCAGCATCTCAACCGGGTCGTCGAAACCGTCGTCGTCCCGGCGGGGTCCGGCCACCAACCGGCCAGTGGAGTAGTCCCAAACGCCGCCAATGGCGTTGACCGCAACTGCGGCACCGACCACGTGGCCGGTGCCCAGTTTCAGGCTGAATGAGCCTATACCCCCCTTGACTGCCCGCTCGGGACCGTTGGTCTTGGCCCCGGTGGCGCCGGTGCCCGCGCCCACGCTCCCCTCTTCCATAACGCCCTTGTTGGCAGCCTGGCAGGCTGCGTGGCCATCATGCGGCCCGGGTCTGACTTTGGAGCTGATCAGTCCCAGATCGTACAAGATGGCCGAGGATACAATCGGGACGTTTACACCGCTGGCCACTTCGAATCCTAGGCCTTGCTCTTCCAGATAGGACACAACCCCGGAAGCGGCGTCCAGACCGAAGGCACTGCCTCCGCTTAATACTACCGCGAACAGGCGGTCGACCCGCCGGCCTGGTTCCAAAAGATTGGTCTCCCGTGTGCCCGGCGATCCGCCGCGAACGTCCACTCCACCGACAGCTCCTGTACGGCAGAGCACCACCGTACAACCGGTGCCGTTGAGCAGGTCGGTATAATGCCCGACTTCCAGTCCACCGACGGCAGTAATGGTCTGGTTCATACAGCTAGGTGGAGGCAACGCGAAAAAGAAACACCCCGAATATTCGGGGCGCGTAAGAACCGTGTTTTTATTGCCGTAGCCGGCTCGGTCTTGATCGATCCCAGCGGCATCTTGGCCACCTTGGAACTGGTACGGATTTGCCTCACCCAAGCGTGGGTGGATGGCAACGCCATTTTATTTCCGTCCAATAAAGGTGTCAAACAAAAGCCTAGGCTGGCTGCACCGCCGAATGTCGGTGATCTGGGAAGGGGACGACCAACACGACCGCCAAAGCGGCCACTGTGATTATTCCGACATAGTAGAAAATCGAACCGTAGCCACCTAACTCGTTGATGATAACTGTCGCAAGGAAAGGAGATGCAAAGCCCAAGACTCCATTGACCCCGAATATCAGACCGGTTGCCGTAGCCTCGGTCCCCTTGCCTGTCACATCCAAGACCGCCGCAAGAATTATTTGCTGTAGCGAGAAGCTGAAGAGCCCAATTCCTGCCAACAACAACGGTAACACAAAGCTGTCACCGGCACTCACGATGAAAAAGGTGAGCACCGCAGCGATGGTCATCCCTGGCACCAAAACCTGTTTTCGACCGAATCGGTCGGAGAGATACCCCAATGCCGGCGCCGACACGATACCCATCCCTGTTAACAGGGCGTAATGCACGCCTGCCATGAAATAGCCCATCCCTAAGCCGCCGTCGGACGAACTCTCCAGATAAAAGGGAGTCCAGTGGAACATGGATTGGGTCGCCACTCCGCGAATAGCGGCCGATATGGTTAGCGCCACCACGACTGGGTTTTCCAGGAGCTTCAGCCCCTCCCGGAGTTGAGAAGCCAAACGCCTTTCGCCATTGGGGTTCTCGGGCCCCTGGGAGCGCAAATTTCTAAGGGACCACCAGACGAAAATAGTCATTCCTGCGGCCGGAATGGCGTAGATATAGAGAACGTTGCGCCACAGCATCAACGTCAACAATCCGCCGGCCAGAAGTGGGCCCAGCGCGTTTCCGATGTTGGAGCCAAAGCCGTGCATCGAAATTGCAAAGCCCCGCCGATCGGGGAAACGTTGAGAAATGGCGGCGGTGGCAGGCAGGTGCCACAGCGCTCCGGGGATGGAAACCATGGCAACTGCGACGATGAGGATGCCGAGGTTTGGGGAGGCCGCGATCAGCAAGAAGGCCATTGCCGACCACAACATGCAGCCGGTGAGCATCTGCCCCCAGTTATCTTTCAGACGATCGACAATTACGCCACCAACCAGGTTAACCAGCCCGAACCCAGCCTGCCTGATCCCCAACAGGACCGCCACTTGAAAGTGGCTGAGCCCCAGAGTGCTGGCAATGGCAGGCATGAACACCGGGAATCCCTGATCATAGAGATGCGCTATGCCGTGCCCAATGGAAAGACAACTGAGGATGAATCCCCGGTCTTCCTTCCGTCCTCCAGCAGGCGCGCCTAAAGCTTGGTCCATCTATTTCCTTTCGGATTTGCCGGACGGCATCTTGGGACCGTAGAGAAAAAACCGTCTACTTATCACATCTGTGTGACAAGCATAGGCGGGGTATGAGAACGGCGCAACCTAGGGCCAGATCGACGGCCCAATTTCTCACAGATGGCCATTGTGCTATGCTACGTCGACTTTTACTACATCGGAGCTCCTTTCGCTATCCAGGAGTATCGAACCGGGCGGTCTGGCGAACGAGAACGTCGGAGAGGCCTTATCGTGCCGTATTCCGGTCTCAGTCTGGATGGGCAGGTAGCCCTAGTAACCGGATCCGCCCGTGGTATTGGGGCAACTCTGGCAGTGGGGCTGGCCCAGGCGGGTGCCGATGTGGCTGTGTCCGACATAGCTGAACGCCTCGATTTGGCCCGTGGCACTCAGGCGAAAGTGGAAGAGGCCAGCGTCCGCAGCGGGACTTACACCCTAGACGTCCTGGAGCTACCGTCCATCTCCTGGGCCATCGAAAAAGTCGTAGAAGACTTCGGACGATTGGACATCTTGGTCAACAATGCCGGGATCCGAATTCAAAAATCTGCGCTGGAGGTTACCGAAGCGGACTGGGACGCCACTGTCGATACCAACCTGAAGGGCCTGTTCTTTTGTGCCCAGGCCGCAGTCCGTCACATGATTGCTCAAGGTTCCGGTCGGATTATCAACATCGCTTCCCAACTATCCGTGGTCGCCATAGCGGACCGGGCTCCTTACTGCGCCAGCAAGGCCGGCGTCGCTGGGCTAACCAAAGCATTGGCTTTGGAGTGGATGAAATACGGAGTGACGGTTAACGCCATAGGGCCTGGGCCGACGGATACGCCGGGACTGCTGGACGTCGACCACAGACCCGCCGACGAAGTCCAGGCCGACCTTGACTACCGAATGCCGCTGCGCCGACGTCTGGAGCCCGACGAGCTTGTGGGGGCTGCCATCTACCTGGCTAGCCCGTCAGCCGGTGCCACCACCGGCCACTTGCTCCTAATAGACGGTGGCTGGACCGCGATTTAAAGCCCGTCAAGCGAGATCTGTGGAAACCCAAAAACCATTCAGAGTAGAGGTACGTCATGAGCCAAGAGAGCCTAGAAAAGCGAATACAAGTACTGGAAGACATCGAAGACATCAAGAGACTCAAGCACCGCTACTGTGCACTTTGCGACGCCGGCTATGACGCCGACGGCCTGGCGGAACTATTTGTGGAGAACGCCATCTGGGACGGCCAGGAGCTGGGCCGCAGCGAAGGCAAAGAGCAGATCCGTCAGTTTTTCCGGCGGGCCCCCGAGCGCCTGCCCTTCGCCATCCACATGATGTTGAACCCGATTATCTACGTCAACGCCGACCAGGCCACCGGGACATGGTACTTGTTCCAGACCTGCACTTACGCTGGGGAGAGCGATCAGGCAGTCTGGGGGTCCGCCCGCTACGACGAGAAGTATGTCCGCACCAGTGACGGCTGGAAATTCCAAGACCTGAAACTCACATCTCATTTCTGGACGCCGTTCGACCAGGGCTGGGTCAAAACCACGGACTTTCTCGGGCGCCTTTAACCTCGTCACATCCGGCCCGTGTCATGTATTAGCCCTTGTTGCCGAACCTATTATAAGACGTTAGCTCGGCCGCTGGTCTCCTGGTCGTTGGGCCGAACCTTCCCCTGGGGTACCCCAGGGGCGTGAGGCACATAGTCTCGATGTAATCGGGAAGCCCCAGCCATTCTTTGATTTGTGCCTCATCCCGGAGATGGGTAGTGGTCAGTCTCGTTCCAAGCCCCAGGGCCTGGGCGGCCAAGAATAAGTTCTGTACCGCCAGCCAAATTGAAGAGGCGTATCGGTCGCGTTGCACGGGCTCTCCCTCGTCACGTGGCAGGTAGCCCAACGAGTGGTCGGCACAGATCAATATCATCGCCGGTACGTCCGGCATGTGGTGGGCCAGGTAGCGGGCCGACCTATAGGCCGGGGTCTCGCCTGGGGCCGGCGTATGGCCGATCAGGTCCAGCCACAGATCACGGTAGAGACTGCCCACCTTCCCGATCAACTCGGGATCGGTGATAGCAACGAAGTGCCATGGCTGGGTGTTACCACCGCTGGGAGCCTTGGTGGCCGCTTCGATTATTTTGTCTATGGCCTCTCTGGGCACAGGGTCCGGCTTATACCTGGTTATCTGCCGTTGGTTGTAGATCGTTTCAAAAAGTCCCGAAGATTCTTTTGGCATAGTCCCTCCCCATTTATAGCGGTACAGCCGTCAGCTTGGACGTGTCGGCTGATAGACTTGATTGGCTCCGTCGTGAGCAGCCCATAGAGTACCATAAGGGACCAGAGGGTAAGAAAAACCAGGAGGGGCAGAGATCACCGTTGTCCTGGATCACACGATTGTCCCGGTGCGAGACAAGGAAGAATCGGTCGAGTTCTACACCCGGATCTTCGGCTTCACCGACTTGGGTGCGGTGGGACCATTCCTGGCGGTGCGTGTGAACGACAGCTTGAACTTCGATTTCTTTGGTTCGGAAGATTTCAACAGCATCCACTACGCCTTCGCCATGGAGCCCGCTGAGTTCGAAAACACGTTTGACCGCATCAAGGGGTCAGGTATCCCCTTCAGCGACAGTCCGTTCGCCGCCGGCAACATGAAGGAGCCTGGGATGACGTTGGGGGCTCAACGGAACGGCAACGCGGTCTACTTCGCGGACCCCAGAGGGCACATCCTGGAAATCAAGACCTACTGATCTGGTCCGACTTCGCCTAGGCTTCCGGGTCTAATCGTCTGGTACCGAGGCGATAAGGCGTCCCTCCTCGACGATTACTGGGAAGGAAATCATTCTGGCGTTGGGGCCGTTGATACAAACACCTTCGGCCATTTCGAACCGCCAGCCGTGGTCCGGACACAAGAACACACCACCCCAGTCCAGCACTTCGCCCATCTGGTGTGGGCACACGTTGGACAGTAGCCGGTATACACCCTTTTTGTTCCGGGCCAAGAAGTACGACCATTTTCCGATATCCACCGGAGCGGGGAACTTCTGAAATGCAGACTCGAGGCCAATATCGACTTTGATTTCTTTATAGTCGGGCATTCTGAAAATACGGAGATTTGACGGCCTACTGGCCCGCAGCCAGTATAACCGACACTCCTAACCCTCTCAAGAAAATTACCCCCTGGTTAAACGCCGTCTTGACTGGTGGAGGGAAATCCAGCAGTATGGGGCTACAAATCGGAAATAACCAAGATTGCCAACTAGGGGACGGTATGGTCAACCTGTCCAAAGATGAGATTCAGGCCTTGGGCCACGCGGTTGTGTTGGAGATCGAAGAGCCAGAACTTACCGAAGTGATGTACAGTTTGAACGCCCTCTTGGAGTCGTTGGACAGCATCAATCCCCCGGGGCTGGAAGACGTAGAGCCGCTGCCCATAATCCTACCGCCGCCACCAGGATCATAAACCTTCGGATGCCACTCTAGCCCGCAAAAGAAAAGGCGGCGGTTAGAGACCGGCGCCTTTTCTTTTGCCTGGGATTTGATGCATCGGTAACTGCAGGTAGATGGTAGGATACATCTGCGACATCGACTCGTCATGCCAGACCGCCCCCACAGCGAGGATCCTGACGATGGACCACACGTCGTAGTAACTGCCAATCGCTCCCGTCGGGTATGGTGCCGGCCGCCTCCATCGATGGGAATTTGGTGGTCGCTATGGTCCGGCAGCAACTTAGAAGGCACCTCCTGCAGGCGAAGAGGACCGCTATTTCCCATCAGGTCAAACTGTTCCTAACCTTACCAAACATCTATTGTTCAAGTTGACAGGTCTAAAGGGTGGCCGTACAATCGGGCAAATCTCACGCCTGAGGGTCTGCGGCACACAATTTCAATCACAATCGGCTCCGCAGTCCGCTCAATCATGGGGGAGTGAGACCCCCTCTTCACTTTTCGACACTGCAACAATGAAACGTACTCCGGTTACCGCCGCACTAGAAATAAACTATCCGGTTTTACAGGCCGGGCTCCCCTGGGTTTCCAATCCAGAACTGGTGGCCGCAGTCTCCAATGCGGGAGGGTTGGGTATATTGCACCCCAACGCAGGCTTCGAGCCCGGTGGAAATTATGAAGCCCATTTCCGAGCCAACCTGCGCTGGGTCCAGCGGCTTACCCAAAAACCCTTCGGGGTTGCCCTATACCTACTGGACCCCAACCTGGAGAATCTGATCGAAGCCGCCGCTCAAGAGGGTATGCACATCGCCATTACCTACGGCGGCAGTCCAGCGCTGTTCACTGGCCTGCTAAAGGAGCACCGTGTCACCGTGGTCCACCAGGTGTCGACGGTTCGGCAGGCTAGGGGCGCCGAGGCCCAAGGCGTGGATATGGTTATTGCCGAGGGCTTCGAAGCAGGCGGCCTCCGCGGGGCCGACAGGGTATCGACCATGGTCTTGGTTCCCCAGGTAGCCAACTCGGTGAACCTGCCGGTCATAGCGTCTGGAGGAATAGTGGACTCTCGCGGTTTCGTCGCCGCCACGGCGTTGGGCGCCCAGGGAGTTCAGATGGGTTCGCGGTTCGCCGCCACCAAGGAATGCATATCACACCGGAATTACAAAGAGGCAGTGATCGCCGCCATAGACAGCGGAACCGTTGTTGTCGGCGGCCAGCGATGGCCTACCCGAGTGCTCAAACAAGGAGTCGCTCTACGGCTGCAAGAGTGGGAGCCCAACGGTTCGGAAGATGAGATGGCTGCCTGGGAGGAGGAGTTGGGCATCGACCGGACCCGAACGGCCATGGTCGATGGGGATCTGGATTCCGGTGTTGCCTACACCGGGGCTGGCGCCGGGTTGATTTCCGATGTGCTCACGGTACCAGAAGTATTTAACGAATTAGTGGAAGGGACGTCGAGAGTCGCCAGAAGACTGAACTGACGGTCGGGCCACCAGACTCGACGACTAATCTCGCAATCCCGCGTCGCTTTCAATTAGCTCTTCGGCCGCAGCGAGCAGCCTCTCTTTTCGCTCTCCTACCATTCCTCGGCTTTCCAAGTAGAGCGCCAGCGCCTGTGCCGGTTGTAGTCCTTCTTCCACCTCTGGAGCCAATCGTGTTCGCCTGCTCCCAGGGGTCTCACGGGAGATGGAAGCAATGAAATGGGCCTGATCCAAGGCCTTTCTAACTTCGTTTTACCGCAGATGGG
>CAZYBD010000248.1:0-6695 GCA_964645515.1 uncultured Dehalococcoidia bacterium
ATTAACCCCCCCCCCCCCCCCTTTTTTTTTTTGTTTTTTTTTTTTTTCCTTTTCCCCCCTTTTGTTTTTTTTTTTGGCTCCTTAATTATCCCACAACGAGGTGTTATATTTCGACGCCGAAAGGTCCTCAATGGAGACCCGTGGGGCAGGTCTGAAACCCGCCCCTACCTGGTTCGTCAGAGCTCAAATTCCTTTACTGCAGGGTCGACGGAAAGGGTAGCCCCAGTTAGCTGTTGCACTTCTTCAGGAGTCCAATCCGGGGCTAATTCTTTCAGCACAAGGCCGTCATTGGTGCACTCAACTACGGCCAAGTCGGTAACAATCAGGTAAACGCATCCTTTGCCGGTGACCGGAAAAGTGCACTCCTCTACAATCTTGAAGTTGTCGTTGCGGTCCGTGTGCTCCATAGCCACGATAACCCCGCGAGCGCCCGCAGCTAGATCCATAGCCCCGCCGACGTTTCCGACACCCCGATGGGGCAACATCCAGTTGGCCAGGTCGCCCTTGGACGACACCTGGTGGGCGCCCAGGACGGTCATATCGACATGTCCCCCTCGGATCATAGCGAATGCCTGGGCAGAGTCGAAATAGGACATCCCAGCTACCGGCTCTAGAAACTGGCCGCCGGCGTTGATCAAGTCAATATCCTCGTACCCTTCTTCCGCCAACGGGCCACAGTTCAGAATTCCACTCTCACTGTGGTAGAAGACGGTCCGGTCTTCGGGTAGAAAACTGGATACGAGAGTCGGGATACCGATTCCGAGGTTGACATAGGCGCCGTCGGGTAGTTCTTTGGCCACCCGCATGGCAACTATCTCTCTAGGCAGTCGCTCTTTGTCTTTGAAGGTCGTCACGTTTTCACCTTGACTTGAACTGTGATTCGAGTTCCCAGTAGTAGTTAAAGATATCCGGAGAAGTCGTCGGGCCGCTTGACTATCCGGTCGACGAAAATTCCAGGGGTGACGATCTCCTCAGAGTCTAAGTCGCCGGGTTCCACGATCTCGTCCACCTCCACGATGGTTACGTTGGCAGCGGTGGCCATGACCGGGTTGAAGTTTCGAGAGGTGCCCTTGTAGATTACGTTACCCAGAGTGTCGGCTTTATATCCCCTGATGATGCAGTAATCGGCCTTGATTCCCAACTCCAATACGTATTCCTTGCCGTCGAAAACCCGTGTCTCTTTTCCCTCGGCCAGCAACGTACCCGAGGCAGTCGGAGTATAGAAGGCGGCGACTCCGGCGCCACCGCAGCGCAGTCGCTCGGCCAGAGTGCCTTGCGGAACTACTTCAAGCGTCGCCTCACCCCGTTTGTAGGCATCCTCGAAGGCACTGGGACGAGAGATAGATGGAGATACCGGATAGGAGGCGATGGACTTGGCAATTTGGCCGTTTTCCACCAAGATGCTGTGATCGATCGGCGTCAGGCCCTCCGGGGTTCCAAAATTAACTACCCTGGCGATACCGGCCGTGTTGCTAATCATGGTCAACCGACTGGCGCCTTGGTCGCGAAGGCCGGTCAGCAAGTAATGAGCCATCCCTCCAGGCCCTGCAAAACCGTCCACGTTAACGATGGAGCCGTCTGGGACGTCCCACAGCGCCTCCACTGCCGTTGGGTAAACCTTATCCTTCCGGGTCAGCGACGGTACCTTGAAGGTCATTTCAACGAGACCGTCCGAAACGGTCAGGCTTGCGCCTGTGAGCGCCGCCACTTCGTCCGAAGTCCATCCGGGGGCGACCTCGAGGAGTTCCAGGCCTTCTTGACCGGCACCCAGCACAGCAATGTCGGTAACGATTCTAGTTACGCACTGGGGGCCGTCAACCGGGAGTCTGATGGCTTCGACTATATTGGGCGAACCGTCAGGGCGGGTATGTCTCATTATCGCCACCACACTTCCAGCGCCGAAAGCCAGATCGACCGCAGGTCCAGGCGCAAACATACCTGGCGTTAGAACGGAGGTCCAATGCACCATGTCGCCTCGCGCACTTACCTGAGACGGTTGCAGCACAGCCAGTCCTACCCGGCCTCCGCGGAGCATACCCGCCACATCAACAACGCCGAAGAACGAACTTCCAGGCAGAACTACAGAGGCGCTATTTTGAGATTCGGTCAATCGATCACGGGAAGAATGGTAGACGACGGCGCCACTCTCTGACACAAACCAAATCCCGCTACCAGCTGGGGGCTCTGAAGCCAGGAGCTCGGGTATACCGGGACCGAGAGCGACTACTTGGTCAGCTTTGAGTTCGCCGGCCACCCGCCGGACCATGCTGGGATAGTCCAGTCTCGCTCCGGTCATCCGGCCTGCACGATGCGGTCCACAAATATGCCTGGAGTGATAACCAGTTCCGGGTCGATGCCACCGGGTTCGTGAACCTGGTCCACCTCGGCTACGGTGAGCGCCGCCGCCATGGCCATTATCGGGTTCCAGTTGCGCTGGTCCCCTTGGTAGACCAGGTTGCCCAACAGGTCGGCACGATGGGCCCGAAGAAGGGCGATGTCAGTTTTCAACGCTGGTTGAAATAGGTGGTCGCGTCCTCCAATATCGCGCACTTCCAATCCGGTGGCGAACCGCGTCCCCGCAGCCGTAGGAAGAAATACTCCGGCCAGACCCGAACCGCCGGCCCTCAACCGTTCCGCCAGTATTCCCGTGGGGACCACTTCCACGTCCAGATCACCAGCCTCCCACAGGTCTTTGACTGGGCCGCCATGATCGGGATGGAACGGCAGCGGCGCGATCAGCTTGGTAATAAGTCCGGCTTCGATCAGGTCGGACACACCAACCCGGTCGGGAGAGCCATTTCCCCATGCGCCCTGACAGACACAGGTAAGGCCTTTGGCCCTGGTGGCGATCAGACCACGCACCAGAGTCTCCGGCACTCCTTGGCCTCCATAGCCGGCTATCGCGACCACCGCCCCGTTCGTCAGGCCGGACAGGGCGGCGGCGGCCGACGGATAGACCTTTCTGGAATTGGCTATTTGATCGTTGGACATATGTTGGAGAGAAGGTTCGATTCCCTTGTCACCACCAAACCAACCTCTATATTTGGCCACACAGAGAAGGTTGGTTAGCGGGGGATCTCCTGACCGTTAACTAAGAGGCCGCCCCGTTATTACCGGGACGGCCTCTTGTTTGCCTAGTGTAGTACGAAGGGGGGAAGAACTAGAAGTCCATTCCGCCACCCGGAGGCATGGCCGGCATGGCCGGTTTATCCTGAGGGATCTCGCTAATCATGGACTCGGTGGTAAGAACCATGGCAGCAACGCTGGCCGCGTTTTGCAGGGCCGAGCGAGTTACCTTGGCCGGATCCACGATACCTTTTTCCAGCATCGGGCCGTACTCGCCCACGTCTGCGTCGTAGCCGTAATCGTCAGCCTGCTGTTTGACCTGATTCAGGACCACCGAACCCTCGAAGCCGGCGTTTTCCACGATAAGCTTCAAGGGTTGTTCCAGAGAGCGCCGGATTATGTCGACGCCTACCTTTTCGTCCAACGGCAAGTCTGAGATGTTCTCTAACGCGCGCTGGGCCCTTACCAGGGCCACCCCGCCGCCTGGGACAATTCCTTCTTCCACAGCGGACCGGGTGGCCGACAAAGCGTCCTCCACCCTGGCTTTGCGCTCTTTCAACTCAACCTCTGTGGCGGCTCCAACCTTGATTACCGCCACCCCGCCGGACAGCTTGGCCATTCGCTCCTGCAGCTTTTCGCGGTCAAACTCGGAGGTCGTATCTTCGATCTGGGCCTTGATCTGGGTGATGCGGGCCTGGATGGCATCCTCTGAGCCGCGGCCCTCAACAATGGTAGTCTCATCCTTGCTGGCGGACACCCGACGGGCCTGGCCGAAGTCCTCGATAGTTGCCGCGTCCAGCTTGCGGCCAGTCTCTTCACTGATGACGGTGCCACCAGTCAGGATGGCAATGTCTTCTAACATCGCCTTACGCCGATCGCCGAACCCAGGGGCCTTGACTGCCAGGGCATTGAGGGTTCCACGGAGTTTGTTGACCACGATCGTGGCCAGCGCCTCCCCGTCCACGTCCTCGGCGACAATTACCACGTTCTTCTTCCCAAGCTGCAGCAACTTTTCCAGCGCGGGAAGCATGTCAGCTACAGCGGAGATCTTTTTGTCGGTGATAATAATCGTGGGATCTTCCAGCACGGACTCCATCCGGTCCGGATTGGTGATGAAATAAGGGGAAATATAGCCGCGGTCGACCTGCATTCCTTCGACATACTCGATCTCGTCTGCAAGGCCACGGGACTCTTCCACGGTGATGACGCCGTCTTTCCCAACCTTTTCCATGGCTTCGGCAATGGTCTCGCCGATGGCTTCCTCGTGGGCCGAAAGGCTGGCCACTTGGCCAATACGCTCTTTCTCCTCTACGGGCTGGGCCATGCCCTGCACTTCGTTTACCACTGCGCCTACCGCGCGCTCAATTCCGCGCTTGATGGCCATAGGGTCGGCGCCTGCCGTCACGTTTTTGAAACCGTCGGTAATGATCGCTTGGGCCAGCACCACCGAGGTGGTGGTCCCGTCGCCAGCCGCGTCGTTGGTCTTGGTGGCGGCTTCTTTCAGTAGCTGGGCACCCATGTTCTCAAAGGAGTCTGGCAACTCAATCTCTTTGGCGATGGTCACACCGTCACTACAGACCTGGGGAGGACCGAACGACTTGTCGAGGACTACGTTGCGGCCCTTGGGGCCCAGAGTGATCTTCACCGAATCGGCGAGGACGTCTATTCCGGTACGGAGGGATTTACGGGCATCCTCCGAATAGGTCAGCTTCTTGGCTGGCATCCAATCCTCCTTGATGGCCTCGGAGCAATATTGCTTACCGTGGGCCTCACTACGAAATTTTGGCTAGAATATCGCTCTCGCGAAGAATCAGTAAATCGTCGTCGCCATCCTTGTATTCGGTCCCGGCGAATTTGGAGTAGATAACCCGGTCTCCCTTGGCCAGCTCCATGGCTATTCTGTTGCCGTCGTCGCTGATACGTCCGGGCCCGACGGCGACGACTTCGCCCTCCTGGGGTTTTTCCTTGGCGGTATCGGGTAGATAAATGCCGCCCTTAGTGGTCTGTTCACCTTCACTGGGTTTTACTACCACACGCTCGCCCAACGGAACGAAATTTGCCACCGTGGCCTCCTTATGTCCGCCGGGAATGTTTAGTCTTGGCCCGGCGTTTTCTGAACAAAGTTAGCACTCAAGAGCTGCGAGTGCCAAATTATGGTAATCGGGGAGGTGGGCCTTGTCAAGATTACCCTCACGGGCCTACTATTCAGTGGCTGTTGGACGTTTTTGACCTCTTGCTCTTATAGGCAGCATGCCTAGATAGCATGCCTTTGGACCCGGTTGCACGGGGAATCTCTATCCACTACACCTCACTGACACTACGGCAAGACAATTTTATCGCCACCGTCACCCTGGACCGCCCAGACGACGGGAACAAAGTCGACAAACGACTGGCGTCGGAATTGCGGCAGGTCCTAGAAGAATTGTCCAAGCAAGACCACCTCCGGCTCATAATCTTGACCGCCAACGGTACCGTTTTCTCCGCTGGTAGAGACGAGTTTAGCCAAACGGCATCGAATCTAACCAGCGAGGAGTGGCTCGCTAAACAGCGAGTTGCCTCCGCGATGGCAGAAGTCCCGGTGCCGGTTATCGTCGCCCTAAACGGCGACGCTACCGATCACGGTCTAGAACTGGCCCTGTCTGGGGACCTCCGGTTGGCCGTGGCCGACGCCAAATTAGGCTTCTCGCCCCCCTCCGGGAAAAGGTTCCCTTGGGACGGAGGCACGCAGCGTTTACCCCGGCTGATCGGACCCGCTTGGGCTCGGGATATGCTGCTCACCGGCCGGATGCTAGACGCATCTCAGGCCTGTTCCATCGGCCTAGTGAACCGGGTGGCCAAAAGCGTGGACGATCTCCGGCGCATTACCTCGGAAGTGGCCGATAAGGTGGCAGCCGGCGGGCCGTTGGGCGCCCGTTACGCCAAGGAGGCCATCACTAAAGGAATGGATCTGACCTTGGACCAAGGACTGCGTCTGGAGGCCGACCTGAATATTATTTTGCAAAGCACCAGGGACCGGTCCGAAGGAATTGATTCTTTCCGTGAGAAGCGATCGCCAAAATTCACCGGCGAGCAAACACCATAGAATCTCAGAACAAATATTGAAGTTCAAACTGGATCTGCATACCCCCGTGTGGGAGGAGTTCAACTTCGGGCCCCTACGTTTGGTATCGCGGAAAAGGTGGTGGCTCGTATGCGGTCCTGGGGCCTCGACGGCATCGCCATCACCGACCATCACGACAAGGATTGGTCGTTCAAATTTCGCGATCTGGTAGAGAAACTCTTTCCTGGCGAGGTGACGATCATACCCGGTTGGGAGATAGAGTTCCTGCCAGAGGAGAACCCCTTCGCCGAGTACCAAGTGGCTGAGCTGTTCCTACCCGATGGGGGAATTTTCCGGAGCTACTGCTACCCGGGGTACTACTCACCGGAAGTTGTGATCGAAGAAAACATCCACTCCATCGAGATCGACAAGCACGTACACAACTGGCATATCCGCAAAGCCCAAGTGGAGCAGATATTAGATTCCAAACGACTATTGCTGCTGGAGGTAAGCGACGCCCACAACCTAGAAAACATCGGACTCCGCTACACGGAAGTGGATGAACTTTACTCCAGAGCGACTTGAAACG
>CAZYBD010000249.1:0-10468 GCA_964645515.1 uncultured Dehalococcoidia bacterium
GCACTGATGCGGTCATCACTGCCGACCTATCGGACTAAGAAACAGCCGTGTTTGACATCCTGGTGGGGCGGGTAACGAGAGCCTGGTCGACGAGGCCTTTGCATTGGCCCACGTCGCCTTGGAAACTGAAGCGGCCTCCGACGCAATCCCGAAAATGGGAGTACGACAGGGAGGTCACATCGTACGAGTACGGGTAGTGGACACGTTGTCTCAATTAACGGACACCTTCCGGACGATCACATCCCGTTATGGCCAGTGGCCAGACCAGACTAGGTGGTGCCGGGGAGAGAATGAGGGAGGCTGGACTCTCCCATTAGATACAAGTCGATGGCACGGGCGGTTTCTCGACCCTCTGCAATGGCCCAGACGACCAATGACTGACCTCTGGCGGCATCCCCGGCGGCGAAGCTCTTGGGCACGTTGGACATGCGGTCAGCACCGACTTTGATGTTCCCGCGTCCATCTAACGCCACCCCCAACTGAGCCAACATACCATCTTGTTCCGGGTGCAAGAAACCCAAGGCCAGTAAGACGAGTTCGGTTTCAACCACCATTTCACTCCCGGGGACCTCGACCATGGAGGGACGCTCTCCGTTGGCGGCTTGCGTCCACTCTACCCTTACACCGTGCAACCGCTCAACCTTACCGTTGCTACCGGAGAACGACTTGGTGAGTATCCCGTAGTCGCGGACTCCGGCCTCCTCGTGAGCAGCCGATGACCTTAGAACCAGAGGCCATTCGGGCCACGGGTTTTTGGAGGTCCGCTCCAAGGGCGGCTCCGCCAGTAATTCGAATTGATAAACGACCTCGGCCCCCTGGCGATGGGCCGTACCTAAACAGTCGGCTCCAGTATCGCCGCCGCCGAGAATAACAACCCGTTTGCCTTCCGCGGATATCCGTTGTTCCTGGGAGAATTCTTCTCCGGAGAGCAACCGATTTTGCTGGGTCAGGTATTCCATAGCCAGGTGGACCCCGTCTAACTCTCGGCCAGGCACGTCAAGCTCACGGGCGTCAGTCGCCCCGCAAGCGAGGCAAACGGCATCGAAGTCGTTCAGCAGACGGTCTACCGGGTGGTTAACGCCGATATTCACACCAGTCTCAAAGACGATCCCTTCCTGGGCCATCAGATCGCTCCTGCGTTTCAAGACATTTTTATCCAGTTTGAAGTTGGGGATTCCCAGGGCCAAGAGTCCGCCTATATAGTCAACTCGCTCGTACACTGTGACCGTGTGTCCGGCCCGGTTGAGCTGCTGCGCAACTGCCAGTCCAGCGGGACCAGAACCCACGACTGCCACTTTCTTTCCGGTACGGACAGCCGGTGGTTCAGCCTTGATCCAACCCTGCTCGAACCCCCGGTCGGCGATCTCTTTCTCGATATACTCTATGGTCACCGGGTCGGAATTAATGCTCAATACACAACTGGCCTCGCAAGGCGCCGGGCAAATCCGGCCGGTGAACTCTGGGAAGTTGTTGGTCGAAAGCAGCGTGCGAAGGGCGGTTTGCCAGTCTCCTGTGTAGACGAAGTGGTTGAACTCGGGTATTACATTGCCCAAGGGACAGCCGGTGTGGCAGAACGGCACCGCACAGTCCATGCAGCGGGAGCCCTGCTCTCTCGCCGCAGGCTCAGGCCAGCGTTGGTAGATCTCCAGGTAGTCGCCCACTCGCTCTCCCACTGGGCGCCGGGCCGGAGGTTCGCGGCCCGATTCCATAAAACCGGTGGGCTTACCCATTACTGACTGCTTCCGGTTGCCGCTCTTCCTCTGCCCTGCGTTCTTCCAGGGCCCGGCGAAAGTCTCGCGGCATGATCTTTTTGAACCGGGACAGCGCCGAGTCCCATTCGGCCAATATACTGCCTGCCGGTTGGCTGTCGGTATACAGTTGATGTTGCTCTATCATTCCTTTCAATGTGTCAATATCCTCTTCATCTGTCACCGACTCCAAATCGGCCATACCA
The DNA here is from genome assembly GCA_964645515.1 of uncultured Dehalococcoidia bacterium. Taxonomy (GTDB): domain Bacteria; phylum Chloroflexota; class Dehalococcoidia; order Lucifugimonadales; family UBA3495; genus VXOI01. Next base: position 1,955 of record CAZYBD010000249.1, read on the forward strand.
CCGTTGAAGCGGATTTGGAAGTCCCCGTCTTTGTCATAAACGAAGGCAATCCCGCCGCTCATTCCGGCACCGAAGTTGCGGCCGGTCGGACCCAACACCACCACAACACCGCCGGTCATATACTCACACCCGTGGTCGCCAACGCCTTCTACTACAGCGTCTACCCCGCTGTTGCGAACACAAAAACGCTCACCTGCCATTCCATTGATGAAGACCTGACCTCCAGTGGCGCCGTACATGGCAACGTTTCCAATGATGATGTTTTCCTCGGGCACAAACTGGGAGGACGGGTCAGGACGGACGACAATCCGACCACCCGACATGCCTTTGCCCATGTAGTCGTTGGTGTCGCCTTCCAAATGGAGAGTCACACCTTTGGCCAAGAAAGCGCCGAAACTCTGTCCAGCAGAACCGGTGAGATTGATCCGAATGGAGTCGACAGGCAGTCCTTCTTCACCGTAAGCCTTGGCCACCTGACCGCTCAACATGGCTCCGACAGTCCGGTTAGAGTTCAGAATCGGTAGATTGATCTCTACCGGCTGGCGTTTCTTCAAGGCGGGTTGAGCTTGCTTGATCAACTCGTGGTCCAAGGCTTTGTCCAAGCCGTGGTCCTGACCGCGGCAACAATAGACTTGTTCACCTTCTGTCACGGCCTCTTGGCGGTATAGCAACCGGGAGAAGTCTAGGCCTTGAGCTTTCCAATGCTCGACGGCTTCACGTGGATTCAGGGCATCAACGCGACCCACCATGTCTGTGACTTTGCGGAAGCCCATCTGGGCCATGATCTCCCGCATTTCTTGTGCCACGAACTGGAAATAGTTCACCAAGTGTTCCGGCTTGCCAGCGAATAGCTTACGCAGTTCCGGGTCTTGAGTGGCAATGCCTACGGAGCAGGTATTCATGTGGCACTTGCGGAGCATAATGCACCCGCTGACCACCAACGCCGAGGTGGCGAAGCCAAACTCTTCCGCGCCCAGCATGGCGGCGATGACGGCGTCCCGTCCGGTCTTTAGCTGACCGTCAGCCTGAAGCACGATCCTGCTGCGCAACCCATTAGCCACCAAGACCTGTTGAGTCTCAGCAATGCCCAACTCCCAGGGGAGTCCGGCGTGTTTGATGGATGACTCCGGGGAAGCGCCGGTGCCGCCGTCGTGACCACTGATGAGCACGACGTCGCCGTGTCCCTTGGCAACACCTGCCGCAACCGTACCCACGCCGACCTCTGCAACCAGTTTCACGTGGATTCTGGCGTCCGGATTGATATTCTTCAGGTCGTGGATCAGTTGCGCCAAATCTTCGATCGAGTATATGTCATGGTGCGGTGGGGGAGAAATAAGCTCCACTCCCGGAGTGGTGCGGCGCACCCAACCGATGTATTCGTCCACCTTGCGCCCTGGGAGCTGTCCTCCCTCGCCGGGTTTGGAGCCCTGGGCCATCTTGATCTGTAAGTCTGTGGCGTTTATCAGATAGTTTGGCGTGACGCCGAACCTGCCGGATGCCACCTGTTTGATGGCACTACTGCGCTGGTCGCCGTTTTCGTCGGGGGTATAGCGGTGGTAATCTTCGCCGCCCTCTCCTGTGTTGCTGCGCGCACCCAGGCGGTTCATGGCGATGGCCATGGTCTCGTGAGCTTCCCGGCTAATTGAGCCAAGGGAAGCCGCACCGGTAGCGAACCGCTTTACGATCTCCGAAACCGGCTCGACTTCCTCAATTGGCACGGACTCTCTGTCATGGGTAAAATCCAACAGCCCACGAAGAGTGGCGATCTTCTGGGTCTGGTCGTTACTCAACCGGGAAAACTCTTTGTACACCTTCCAATCATTGGTGCGTGCGGCATGCTGGAGTTTGACGATGGAATCAGGGTTCCACTGGTGGTGCTCTCCGCCCTTCCGCCACTGGTACGTGCCCCCCAAAGGCAGTTCCTGACTCGCCGGTACGAGATGAGCGGCGAACGCCGCCTTGTGACGCTGCACCGACTCTCGCTGGATGGCTTCCAAGCCGATACCGCCGACCCGGGACGGCGTCCAAGAGAAATAGTCGTCGATCAGGTCCTGGTTCAGACCAACCGCCTCGAAGATTTGAGCTCCGTGGTAGCTCTGCACCGTGGAGATGCCCATCTTGGACATCACCTTCAGCACGCCCTTTTCGTTAGCTCTGATGAAATTCTTTAGAACGTAATCGGGGTCGTGACCATGGATCTGGCCGGCCTCCCACATAGAGCGCACCGTTTCCAACGCCAGATAGGGGTTGATCGCTCCAGCGCCGAAACCAATGAGCGATGCAAAGTGGAGAACCTCGCGGGCTTCACCGGACTCCCCCACCAAACCAACCTAGGTGCGAGTGCCCTCCCGGATCAAATGGTGGTGTACGCCGGCAGTGGCCAATAAACAGGGTATCGGAGCCGCGTTAGGTCCGACTCCGCGGTCGGATAGTACGATGACTGAGCACCCGTCCTCGATGGCCTGTGATGCTTGTTGACACAGGGCTTCCAGTGCTGCTTTCAACGGCTCGGGCTCCGCCCCCGGATCGAAAAGCATGGATAGAGTCGCCGACCGGAGGCCTTCCCGGTCGAGTTGCTTTATCTTTGCCAGCTCCTCGATGCCGATAATCGGGCTGGCCAGTTTCAACTGCCGGCAATGGTCCGGAGTCTCTTCAAACAAGTTCTGCTCGCTGCCGAGGAAACACGTTAGAGAAGTGACCAGCTCCTCTCTGATGGCATCCAGAGGCGGATTGGTCACCTGGGCGAACAACTGCTTGAAGTAATTGAACAGCAATTGATTCTGGTCAGACAGGACCGCCAGCGGCGCATCGTTGCCCATTGACCCCACGGCCTCGTAAGCGTGTTCGGCCATAGGTGTGGTGAGCATGCGCAGTTCTTCCACGCTATACCCGAACGTCCTCTGAAACCGCAATAGGTCGTCCGCTGACATGGGCGGAACACCCTCCGGGCTGGGGAGGTCAGCCAAAGTTAGCTTGTTGGCGTTCAGCCATTCTCCGTAAGGATGCCGGGCCGCCAGTTTCTGCTTCAACTCTTCGTCGCCTATGATACGTCCCTCATCCAGACTGACCAGGAACATACGACCGGGCTGAAGGCGGCCTTTCATCTTTGCATCTTGCGGGGGTACGTTCAGGACGCCAGTTTCGGAGGCCATCACCAGCTTGTCCTGGTTCGTAACCAGGTAACGGAAGGGGCGGAGGCCATTTCGGTCCAAGAGGGCGCATATGTTGCGGCCGTCGGAGGACACGATCATGGCCGGCCCGTCCCACGGCTCCATAAGCGTTGAGTGGTACTCGTAGAAATCTTTCTTCTCCTGCGACATGGTCTCGTGTTGTTCCCACGCCTCCGGGATCATCATCAACATGGCATGATCCAGGTCTCGACCGGTCATCAGAAGAAGTTCCAGAGCGTTGTCGAAGCTGGCCGTATCGCTATCGCCGGGGTTCGTCACAGGAGGTATTTTGGCCATGTCGGATCCGAACAGCGGAGATTCGAACTGGGCCTCTCGGGCGTGCATCCAATTCAGGTTGCCTCTCAGCGTGTTGATCGCTCCGTTGTGGGCCAGGTAACGGTAGGGGTGGGCCAGACGCCAGTGACCTAGAGTGTTGGTGCTGAACCTGGAATGCACCAGAGCGAAGGCCGAGACCATCATCTCGTCAACGAGGTCCTGGTAAAAACCGCCGATCTGGTAAGCCATGAGCAGGCCCTTATAGACGATGGTATTGCAGGACAGGCTACAAATGTAGAAGAAGTCCGCTTCGTCATCGGATAGGTCAGAGTCCTTAATCGAGTGCTCAATGACCTTTCGGATAAGGTAGAGCTTGCGCTCCATTTGGGGCCGCTCCAACCGCACCGACCCGCTAGCGACGAACACCTGACAAATGTGAGGACAGACGTCCCGGGCATCCTGGCCGATCTTGCTGAGGTCGATGGGGACATCCCGCCATCCCAGAAGGATCATGCCTTCTTCACGAATCACGCGTTCAATCAGGTCACGACCCTTTGCTCGAGCTTCGTTTTGGGGCGGCAAGAACACCATCCCTACGCCATAGTCGCCGTCAGAAGGCAGTTCAAAGCCCAGCTTGTGGCTTTCGCGCCGGAACAGAGCGTCCGGCGTTTGGGTCATGATTCCGGCCCCGTCCCCAGTCTCCGGATCCCGGCCGGTCGCTCCCCTGTGGCCGAGATTCGCCAAGACCTCGAGCCCGTCTTGAACGATCTGGTGGGTCTTCTGGCCCTTGATATTGGCGACAACACCTACGCCACAGCTATCGTGTTCCTGCTCTGGCGAGTACAGCCCTTTTCTAGCCAACTCTTTTAGAGGGTCCATAAAACAATACCCTAGTGTCGATCTGACGAGAGGGGACGGACTCCCTCCATGGGAACACTCTGCAACCATGGATGGTAGCTACAAAGAGGGTGTCCCTTCCAGCGTGGGGGGGCCGCAAAAAAGATTTGTTAAATATATCACAATATTAGATCGGCACAAGACTTTCGTTTGTGATTCTCGAATTCGGCCAGGCTCGATTTGCGCACCAATCAGTCTCTGCTGGATCAGGCCCGATGAAGCCAGAGGTCTTAAATCATTTTAGGATTTTCGCTATTAATTTCTAACCGAAAGTTTGGAGCTAGAGGAGGGGAACCGACCAGTTGACAACGTTTCAGGCCACACCTATACTCAAGAAACCCAGAACGCAATGGTTCGATAGCAGATTATCTGAGACCTGTACTAGACAAAAAGGAGCGCCGGCTGGACTCGACGGAAGTAGCACAACTGATTGTGGAGATCGCCTCGGATAAACTCGCCGAAGACATAGTGATGCTAGACCTACGCCCGGTGGCGCTCTTCGCCGACTATTTCGTCATTATGTCGGCTGAGTCGTCGAGACAGATCGAGGCCCTGGAAACGGATCTGACCAAAGCGTTAAAGGACGCTAGCGTTCAGCGGCACAAGCGAGAAGGGGCTGCCGCATCCGGCTGGGTGCTGCTGGACTTCAGCGACGTGATAGTCCACATATTCTCGCCCGAGGAACGGGGATTCTACAATTTGGAGAGTCTTTGGTCAGGCGCGCCTCAGGTAGTGAGAGTCCTATAAGACTTGGGATCTAGATATCGTTAATCCAAGGGTCGCTGCTCCGTCCGTAGTCCAAGAACTCCCCCTCTTTGAAGAACAGGCTCAACTCTCGCTCAGCCGAGACCGGACTGTCAGAGCCGTGCACCAAATTGCGGCCTATATCGATAGCCAAATCGCCCCGAATGGTTCCTGGGGGCGAGGCGGCTGGGTCGGTCTGCCCCATGGTAGTACGGACTATCTCTATGGCACCCTCTGCTTCCCAGGCCATGGCTACCACAGGGCCGGCCGTGATGAACTCCACCAGGCCGGCAAAGAACGGTCTTTCGGCATGTTCACCGTAGTGCTGTCGGGCCAACGCGTCATCGATCTGAATTAGCTTCATGGCCACCAACTTGAGGCCGCGCCGCTCCAGACGGCTGATTGCGTCTCCAACCAGACCGCGTTGCACCCCATCAGGTTTAACCAATACCAAGGTCCGCTCCATTGCTACCCTTCCTATTCGCTTCGCTATCGGTCTAAACGGCTAGTGGGCCTGCCGGAACGCCCGGAGGATTCTTGAGGCGTCCAGTCCCGCTGCTTGGGACCGCCGATACTGGGCATTCGCAGGTATTCGGGCTGTAGGGAGGCCAAATCATCCGTTTGTCCGGCGTTTAGGCGCTGGCGGGCAATAGCTGCCAGGGACCACACCCTTATCGCTGGTGGTGAGGAGCATAACACAGCCCTGGCGCCAAGTCCGGCTTTAAGCTCTTGCGCCCACCGGGCAACCCCCTCACCACAAAAAAGTGTGGGGCTCTCAGGCATCTCTTCAATGAGGTCCGCCGATGTGGAGACCCGGTCCTCTCTAAGCCGCTGGCCGTCTCCGGCGAAGAGGGCGGATGCCGACTCGATACGTCCGGACTCCAATAGGGCGCAGACCGCCTGTTCGGACCCAGCATACGGGAATGATTCCAAGTCCAAGCTTCCCACCCCAATGATGGGAATCCCGCCGACGGCCGACAGCCCTTTGGCGACGCTTATACCCACGCGAAGAGCGCTGAACCCGCCCGGCCCTAGAGCCACCGAAACGGCTTCTAGGTCTCCCACGGTAATACCCAGTCCCTGTAATACTTGGACCACGGCCGGCATCAGTTCGGCGGTATGGCTAACTCCCGAATGCCAGTTGCGGGAAGCGACAACCCTCTCTTGATCGGCAAGAGCTACCCCAGCGTAACGAGTCGATGTGTCTATTGCCAGTATCATGCTCAGTTGCCCTACTTGTTGGCGTTGCTTTTGAGCCTCTCGGAAACAGCCATCACCACTCGCTGGTACCGGGTGGGCCCTGCGTCAATTTCAATCACCCGTTTGTCATCACTTTCGCCGTAGCTAAAGTGAAACCACAGAGAATCTGGCGGGAAAACCCCCGAATCCCGACCGGCTCGTTCGGCCCATTCTACTACGCAAATGCTGTCGCATGAGACCCCGTCCCCCGAGGTCTGTTCAACCAAGCCTAGGTCCCACGCTTCTTCAGGGCCGCTAATACGGTACAGATCAATATGGTGGAGGGTCAGCCGGCCTATGTGACGAGTCATCAATACAAAGGTGGGACTCCGGACATATCTTTCGACTCCCAGCCCTTTAGCAATACCCTGGGTCAAGCAGGTCTTCCCAGCACCTAATGGTCCACTCAATAGGAAGACGTCACCGGCCCGGGCGTTCTCCCCTATTATTTCCCCCAACCCGCGTGTCTCATCCGGGCTGCTGGTCGAAATAATCAGAGAGTGCGTCATCTCAGTGTCAGCGGAAATGGTCCCAACCATGTGCCGGCGGTGGAATTTCTTGGCCGGACGCGCCCATCACCGTGAGGCAGCCAGGCTCTCCGTCTTCGATTGTGCCGATTATAGCGGCCCCATCACCGAGGATAGCGACGGCGGTCTCCACTCGGGATCCGGGACCGGTGAACATCAGAGAGTAGTCCTCGCCCCCGCCTAAGGCCAGCTCCAACCAGTCATGTGGAAAGCGGTGTCGGACGAAATCATGGACCGGTACTTGATCGCTGCGGAGGCGAGCCGAAACGCCGCTGGCCCGAGCAAGCTTGGATAGGTCGTCAAAGAGGCCGTCGCTTACATCCATGGCGGTTGTGATACCGGAGTCTAACAACACTTGGCCGGCTGCTACCCCTGGCACGGGGCGCCGGTGGCAGTTGAGCAAATACTCAGCGGCACGCCCGGTCTCGCCGGGCGACTCTTGCATAATCTTTAGGCCGGCACCGGAGCTACCGACGTGACCGGTTAGGGCCACCAAATCGCCTGGCCGCGCGCTGGACCGTAGCATCGGCTGGGCCTGCATGACGCCAGTCAGGCTAACGGTGATGAACACAACCGGAGAGCGCACCGTGTCACCGCCCACTATGGCCACTCCGAACTGACGCGCCAGTTCCAGCATGCCGGAATACAGCTCTTCTAGGTCTTTGATCTCGGTCTCTGGAGGCACTCCCAAGGTTATCAAGGCGTAAGTGGGCAACCCGCCCATAGAAGCAATATCGCTCACGTTGGAGGCGATGGACTTCCAGCCCAAGTCCCGCCACGGGGTAGTGGCGCGGGTGAAGTGGACACCCTCCACCATGGTGTCAGTGGTGAACAGTTCGCGGGCCTTGCCGGTCTCCCAGACGGCGGTGTCGTCTCCTGTGTCCACCAGCAATCTAAACGATAACGGGGCACCATTGCCGGAGCAACCGCGCTGGCCAACAACCATACGATTCAGCAGGTCGATAACGCCGAATTCCCCCAGGTCATTTACTTGCATTGGTACGCTAGCATAACGCCATAATTATAGCTTCCGGAAAGTAAATCGCTCAACCGGGTGGTACAGAGCAAGATCTAAGTGTGCCTCAGAAGGGTTAAAAATAGTAAGATTTAGACAACTAAAATCTGTTGAGCTCTAATATTGGCAATAAAAAGCCAAACTAAGAACAATTCGAGCTTGGTTCGCCTTGACAGACCATATGAGTGTAAGTATACTGGTTTAGCTCTGCCAGCCGAGCTGGGAGAGTAATGGCACTTTAACAGTTGAATAGTGGAAGGAAGCTAGGTAAAGTTCGATATAGAGAGTTTGATCCTGGCTCAGGGTGAACGCTGGCGGCGCGCTTAATGCATGCAAGTCGAACGTGCCTTCGGGCAAGTGGCAGACGGCTGAGTAACGCGTGAGTAACGCACCCTTCGGTGGGGTATAGCCTCGGGAAACTGAGGGTAATCCCGCATACGATCCCGGCACCCTGGTGCCGGGATGAAAGCCTTCGGGCGCCGGAGGAACGGCGCGCGTCCTATCAGGTAGTTGGTGGGGTAATGGCCTACCAAGCCGTTGACGGGTAGCTGGTCTTAGAGGATGATCAGCCAGAGGGGGACTGAGACACGGCCCCCACTCCTACGGGAGGCAGCAGCAGGGAATTTTGGGCAATGGACGAAAGTCT